>JBKPEY010000038.1:0-2187 GCA_046744405.1 Actinomycetota bacterium | reverse complement strand
GCGCGAGACATACACCAGCGTCGTGTCCCGCGCGTTGAGGTGGGCCGGGTGAGCGACCTGATCGGCGCCGAAGGAACAGCCGATGCAGGCACGCTCCGGGTAGGCGCCGCCTGACGCCGGGTACGTGGTGACATCCGGCGCATAAAAGGCGCGATAGACGATCAGCTGTCTGCGTCCGTCGAACAGATCCGCCAGGCTCGCCGGTCCATTGGGTCCCTCGAAGCGGTACTCCTTCTCCACGGTCATCCACGGCATCCGCCGGCGCTCAGCCGCCAGCGCGTCGCGGGCGCGGGTCAGCTGCTTTTCCTTGACAAGCAGCGCCTCACGCGCGGCATGCCACTCCTGGGGCGAGACAATTTGCGGGGTCTTCATGGCAACAAGTCCTCCTTATCTACTCACTAATCGTCATCTACTCACTAATCGTCGCTGACGCCCCACATTCTGCGTTGGCGCCCCACTTACTGCCGGGGTGTGGGCACCTACGTGGCGTATCAGCTGAATAGGCAATTGCCTCGCCGAAGCTGAAAGGACAGCAGGCGCGTTCCTGGTAGGTTCGCATGCGATCCTGTCGTCGAATGAGAGTTCCCTACTCCGATGCACCTGCCCCGCCGGCTGAATCTGTGGGGTTGGAAATGAGCCGTCTGGTTGCCTGGTACGACGCGCACCGCGGGCCTCGAATGATCATTGTCGGCTGGCTGATCACTCGGTTGTTGATGTTGGTCATTCTCGCCAGTTTCGAGAGATTCGTGGTGGGAGACGTCTACTACTACCACCGCAAGATCAGCGCGCTGTTCAGCCTGGGCTTAGACCGCACTCTTTACGAATACCCGACGCCGGTGGTCTGGATCCTCTGGCTTCCTTACGGCGCCTCCTTCGGCAACCGAGTCGGCTATCTTGTCGCCTTCATCGCCTTCATGCTGGCCCTGGACGCCCTATTCACTTATGCGCTTTGGCGATCAACCGGCCGCCGACACGACGCCGCGATCGACTTCTGGCTGATCTTCGTACCGCTGATCGGTCCGCTGTGCTACCTGCGTTTCGACGTGCTGCCCGCCGTTCTCGCAGGTGGCGCACTGCTAGCTGCGCGGCACAAACCGTGGATCACCGGAGCTCTCACCGGACTTGGTGCGGCTATCAAGCTGTGGCCGGCGCTGCTCATCGGTGCCTTCATGTCATATCGAGCCGATCGCAGACCCGCGGAACTCGCTTTCGTCATCGTTGGCTTTAGCCTCGCCTTGATCAGTCTGATCTTCGGTGGCTGGTCGCGGTTGATCTCACCGCTGACCTGGCAGTCCGACCGTGGGTTGCAGATCGAATCGATATGGGCAACACCATTGATGGTGGCACGGGCGGCGCAGCCCGACTACTGGATCGTCGAGATCTCCCAATACCACGCGTACGAGATCTTCGGCCCTGGTGTCGATGCCTGGGTAATGATCAGCAACATCGCGACCCTGGTAGGTCTGGCGTTGATCATCTTGGTCACTATCCGAGCCTTCCGCCACGATGGATCGACCCCAGTCGCTATCGGGTTCGTCGTCGTGACGATAGTCGCGATCATGACGATCACCAACAAGACCCTGAGTCCGCAATATCTGCTCTGGTTGGGTGGCCCGATGGCGGCACTGTTGGTGTTTCGAGCTCAGGCCACCCCGTACGAGCAGCCTGCGATCAACCGGATGGCCGGACAGCTCTTGATCCTGGCTTTGCTGACTCAGCTGGTCTATCCCCTGCTTTACTACAGCTATATTGGTTCGCACGGTCAAGTGATGATCATCATTGCGACCATCGTCACGACAATCCGCAATCTCGCGCTGGTGGCCTTCACCGTCGAGGCCTGCTGGCTGGCTTGGCGCATGCTGGGTGCTTCGGTGAGCGATAGGTCCGCCATGACCCGGCGGGATTGATTCTCGGCAATTCTCGAAACGCCCAGCGACCAGGCGTGTCGCGCAACCAGTGGATTACTGGTCTACGAGCGTGGGTAGCCTAGATAACGTCTGCTAGAGCGTGCCGGAGCAGGCCAAGGCGGATAAACCCGCGAGTAGTGCGTATAAGGGAGAACGCGACAGTGGCCATCGTGCCCGATCAATCATCGACCAGCGCGCCCACAGAAGCCGACTTTGGTGCCAATGACTGGCTGCTCGAGGAGATGTACGAGCAGTACACCGCAGATCCGAACTCGGTGGA
>JBKPEY010000379.1:0-2535 GCA_046744405.1 Actinomycetota bacterium | reverse complement strand
GTGCCCGCGGAAATGATGTATCAACAGCTCGGGCCTTCGGGTTTAACCGTCTCCACGATTGGAATCGGCTGCAACAACTTCGGGTCACGCATGCCTGACCACGAAGTCCCGAGCGTGGTGAACAGCGCCATCGACGCCGGGATTACCTTGTTCGACACCGCCGATGTCTACGGCAACGCCGGCGGCTCGGAGACCCTGCTGGGCAAGGCACTTGGCTCTCGGCGGGACGAGGTCATCATTGCGACCAAGTTTGGCTCCGACATGCGGGGCGCGAACGGACCGGACTGGGGTGCCCGCGGTTCACGCCGTTATCTCAAGATTGCGGTCGAAAGCAGCTTGCGCCGCCTCGGAACCGACTGGATCGACCTCTATCAAATGCATGAGCCGGATCCGAATACGCCGATCGAGGAGACCCTGGCCGCGCTTAGTGAGATCGTGGCTGAGGGCAAGGTGCGCTACATCGGCTCGTCAAACTTTGCCGGTTGGCAAGTAGTCGACGCCGATTGGATATCCCGGACCAGCGGATATGAGGCATTCATCTCTGCACAGAATGAATACTCCTGGCTGAACCGCTCGGTGGAACGGGAGCTAGTGCCGGCCCTTGAGCACACCGGTCAGAGTCTGCTTCCATACTTCCCACTGGCATCTGGACTGCTGACCGGCAAGTACCATCGCGGCGAACCGGCACCTGAAGGCAGTCGGCTGGCTCGCAACCGGGTACGCCTCGACCGGGCGAATTTCGATGTGATCGAGGCGGTCGAGAAGTATGCGGCGGAGCGTGGCCTTTCTATGCTTCAGGTCGCCGTGGGTGGTTTGGCGGCGATGCCAACCGTCGGCTCTGTCATTGCCGGGGCTACATCGCCCGAGCAGGTGAAGCAGAACGTCGAGGCAGGGCTCTGGGTGCCCAGCGGAGATGATCTTGAGACGCTGTTGGACATCACCGAGCCAGCTCTTTAGCCGACTTGTCAGAAATCAGAAGTGTTATAGCACTGCTCAGTTCTGACAAGTCGGTTCTAGCGTCTCCAGAAGTCATAGGGATGACGACCGTGACGGAAGCCAGAGGCCTCCACCATGGCCGCCGCTTCGGTGAAGCCCTGCGCCAGCAAAGTCGGATCGTGAGCATCGCTTCCGAACGTGACCGCTTGCCCACCTTCTTCGCGCCACCAGCCAACGATCTCCGGATGGAGGGGCACTTTGGTGTTCATCTCCAAGGCGCGACCGCTGCCGGCAAGCACCCGCAATGCATGTCGGAAGTCATCTTCAAAGGACTTGGGATCGAATGGGCCAGCCTGCTCGGGCCAATAGGCGACCGGGTACTCAATGTGCGCAAGCACGGCGAACGAATCTGAGCTCGCGATCAGACGAGGTATCTCGGCCAGATACTCACCGACGACGTCGTTCGCCGGTCGCCGTCGATACAACTCTGGCATCTCAAACAGCTGCTGGCCGATCGGCAGGGAGTGCAGCGAACCCAGCACCCGATCAAATTGTCCGGCGTCGAGCAGCCTTGCGACGACATCGCTGTGCCAGTGTGGTTCACCTAGCTCCACCCCGCTGATAATTCGCAGATCCGGGAACCGATCACGGCAGCGCTGTAGATACTCCAGGTATCCGGTGAGATCGAGCTCGGGTGGGGTCAGCGTTCCATCTGAGCTGATCAACGGCCGGACACGCTCATCAAAATCGCTAGCGGTGACGGACCAGGTGATGTAGTCCGCATGCTCGGTGAATGCGACCGCCGGAAGACCCATCTCAACGGCGCGTGCGCAGGTCCGCTCCATCGAGCCGTGCGGCGCATCCCACGACCACTCGCTGTGCACATGAGAATCTGCGGGCAGCACCACTACATCTTCACCCTGACTTGTCAGATGGCAGGAGATTCGGAGTTCCGGCGGCGCCGGTGCAGCAAGTACTCGACACCCATCGGGACCAGCGAGGCGATCACGATCAAGATCAGCACGATTTCGATGTTGTTCTTGATGAAGGGAATGTTCCCGAGGAAGTAGCCGGCGATGGTGACCCCACATGCCCACAGCACGCCACCGATAGCGGTGTAGGTGATGAAGCGCCGGAAGTCCATCCTGCCTACGCCGGCGACCAGGGTGACGAAGGTACGAACGATCGGCACGAACCGCGCCAGGATGAGTGCTCGATTTCCATAGCGGTCGAAGAAGCTGTGGGTCCTGTCGACGTAGGACTGTCTGAAGATTTTGCCTGCGAGTCCTCGGCGTTCTCTGAACAACGGCGGCCCGATGACGTGCCCGATCGCGTACCCGCTGATGTTGCCGAGTACGGCGGCAGTAGTGAGCACGATGCAGACGAACACCAGGCTGTGCGGTATCACGCCAGTCGCCGTCAGCAGTCCGACGGTAAACAGCAGTGAATCGCCCGGCAGAATCGCGAAAAGCCCGCATTCGGCGAAGACTACGAACGCCACGCCCCACAATGCGTACGGACCAAAGGACTCAATCAGCTGCTCCGGGTCCATCCACGACGGCAGCAGCTACGGCAACAGCGTGGCGGCCTGGAGAGGGG
>JBKPEY010000657.1:0-1739 GCA_046744405.1 Actinomycetota bacterium | reverse complement strand
CTTATCGACAACCTCAGCCGGGCTTATCGACAAGCTCAGCGGGCCAAATACCCACCATCCACCGCGTAGTAGGTGCCGGTAACGAAGGACGAGGCATCACTACCCAGCCATGCAACGAGTTCGGCCACTTCCTCTGGCCTGCCCATCCGCTGCAAAGCATGCTGGCTGGCCAGGAAGTCCATCGTCGCCTGGTCCAAGTTCGCTTCCAGCAATGGCGTCATGATGAAGCCGGGCCCCACAGCGTTGACGCGTACGCCATCGGCGGCATGCTCCCAGGCGGCCGCCTTCGTCATGCCAAGGACGCCGTGCTTTGCTGCGACGTACGCACTAGACATCGCGAAGCCAACCATGCCCAGAATCGAAGCCATATTGATCACCGAGCCGCCGCCGTTGCGCTTCATCGCCTGAATGCCGGCACGCTGGGTGTAGAAGACGCCGTCGAGGTTAACGCCGATCACCTGACGCCAACCTGCATCGCTGTACTCCGCCGTCGGCTTCTGCTCCCCGCCGATTCCAGCGTTGGCTACCACGATGTCGACCCGACCGAGATCGTTAGCGACGGCCTCCATCACAGCATTGACCTGCTCCGAGTCAGAGACATCAACCACTGCCGTACGCGTGGGGCGGCCGTATTGCTCCAGGTCAGCGGCTGCCGACTCCAGCTGCTCCGAATTCAGATCCCATACCGACACAGCAGCACCCGAGCGGGCCATTGCATGGGCACAGGCGAGGCCGATGCCGGAGGCTCCTCCAGTGATAACAGCGACCTTCCCGTCCAGCTCATAGTCGATCATGTCGTCCTCATCTCAGGGTCCGGTGCGATACCGCCTCGGCCGCCGGTGGTGGGCAAAGGTGACGAATTCAGACCGGCTGTCTCGCCCGGTCAGATGCACTCGGCGACGATCCCGGTGCCCAGCGATACGGTGATAGATGGTCTCGTAGCGCTCCACCACGGCGTCCACGCCATGCCGCTTCACGGCGGTTTCTCTGCAATCGCTGGGATCCAGCTTGTGCAGAGCCGCGATAGCGGCGGTCAGTCCCTCTTCGCCGCTCGCAAGATACCCATTGACACCGGGTTGAACGATCTCGGTTGCCGCGCCACCCTCTCTGCTGATCACAGGTGTGCCAGCCGCAAGCGCATGGACGATATCGGTCCGATAGGCGTCGTCACCGCCGGTGGTAATCAGCAGCCCGCGGGCATCGGCAATCAGCTGCCGCCGACGGTCGTCGCTGGCTTCTCCCACATAGCTGACCTGATCGTTGTCCAGGAAGGGCGCGATCTCCGCGCCGAACCATCGCTCTTGATCACGCCGAACCGGGCCGGCCAAGATCAGCGGTAGCTGCGCCCTTCGGGCCGCGGAAATGACTTCAAAGGCTCCATGGAGCGGTTCGAATCGCCAGCTCCACAGCAGGTAGTTCTGTTTGCGAGGCTGAAGGGGCCAGCTCCGAAGATCGACGGGATCCGGCACGATCCCGGCAAGTCGCATCTTCGGTGGGACGGTTGCTACTTGGGCTTCGTTGGTTGCCACCAGATGGACGCGGTCGGCGTACTGGGCATAGATGTTGCCCATCTTGCGGTTCAAGGACCAATGCATGGTGTGGATGACCGGCGTCGGGATCCAGTCAGCCATGGCGATCACGGTGAGTCCGCAATGATCGTGCACGATATCGAAGGGCCGGGATCGTTCGGCGCCTCGGAACTCACCGAAGAAGCGGGTGACGTAGTCGGTCTCAAACGG
>JBKPEY010000394.1:0-3703 GCA_046744405.1 Actinomycetota bacterium | reverse complement strand
ATGATCGCCCATCGCGGGGGGCCCATCAAGAAGTCAGATGGCAGCTTGCTCAGGCACCGACGCGCAACCCGCTCTGGAATTTATGGCTCACGCCTGGCCTATTCACGGGCCATGTGGCTAGACAAAGCCAGCAACACTATGATCCTGAAACCAACCGTCAAGGTCCGTGGCGAGCGTGATCACTTCTGAGTCCACCGCCAATGACACAAGCTTCTCGGCCAACGTTCCGACCTTAGCCGAGGTCCAGTTTCCGTACTGACGATCAGTAGGTCTTAATGCTGCACCTTGGCAGGACCGGCGGTCGGCTGGGCGGTGGTGGCGCGCTCAATCAAGGTGGGCTTGATCAACACCGGTTTGCCCACTGGGTCACCGGCGATTCGCGCGATTGCTCGCTCCACCGCCGCTCGGGCGATCGCTGCCGTGTCTTGACCGATGGTGGTAAGCCGAGCCCAGGTTGCGCGCGCCAGTCGGCTGTCGTCGTAGCCGACAACGGATAGTTGTCGCGGAACGTCGATGCCCGAGGCCCGCACCGTGGCCAGGAAACCGACAGCTGACTGGTCGTTGAATACGAACGCCGCCGTCGCGCTGTCATGGTCCAGCCGATCGATCAGCCCACCTGCCGCCCGACTGCCCTCGGCCTCGGTCAGTCCGCCGGGGATGATGCTGGCCAGCTGTTCCAGGCCGGCGGCGCGCATCGCGGCCTGATAGCCGCGTCGCCGTTCCGCGGCGCCGGGTGCGCGCCCACCGTCGACGTGAAGGATCCGGCTGTGGCCGAGCTCAAGGAGATGGCGTGTGGCGAGCTCGGCTCCGGTGACGTCGTCGGTCCGTACGACGTCGATTCCTCCCGCCGTGACTGCGCGGGCGACGACGACGGTCGGGGTTTGGCGGCCAATGGCCGCGATGTCGGCGAGTCGTGCGCTGGGGCCAAGCAAGATCACCGCGTCAGACCTGAACGCCAGCAGATCCTGCGCGGCGCGCTGCTCCCGACGATCTGGCGTCACCCCAGACAGCACCAGTTCGTAGCCGCTGTCCTGCGCCGCCGCATACAGTTCAGTCACCAGCTCGGCGTGGAACTCATGCCCCACGCCGAAGCTGACTCCGATCAGCCGGGTCTGCTTGCGGCTCAACAGCTGTGCGCGGGTATCGGGCTGATATCCGATCTCGGCCGCGGCGGCACGGACCCGGGCACGGGTCTCTTCGCTCGCTCCAGGCTGATCACGGAACACTATCGAGACCAGTGGTCGGGAGACGCCGGCCCTGAGGGCGACATCTTCCATGGTTGGTCGGCGAGGAGGGGCCGAGCCGCCAACTTGCGCATCGTCGGTCATGTGTCTCATACTAGAGCGCGCTAGCTACTAGCGCGCTCTAGTCGCACGAGTCGAAGGATGACCATCATGACCGTCGAAACAGCAGGACCAGTTGAGATCGGACTCATCGGCGCCGGCCGCATCGGCACCTCACACGCCGAGATCATCGCCGAACGGGTTCCTGGCGCACGGCTCGGGGCGGTCGCCGATCCCCGGCCCGAGGCGGCGCAAGCACTGGCCGACCGTTACGGCGCGCGCGCCTTCACCGATCCAATCAAGTTGATCAACGACCCGGAGATCCCGGCGGTGGTCATCGCCGCGTCGTCGGAGGCGCACGCGGATCTGATCGTCGCGGCGGCTGCTGCCGGCAAAGCGATCTTCTGCGAGAAGCCGATGTCGCTCAACCTCGCCGACGCCGATCGTGCGTTGGCAGCGGTGGAGGCGGCAGGGGTCATCCTTCAGGTGGGTTTCAACCGTCGTTTCGACCGCGGCTTCGCCGCAGCTCGCGAAGCTGTCACCTCCGGCGCCATCGGCACGGTCCAGCTGATGCGGTCGCTGACCCGCGACCCGGGCCTTGCCAATCCAGCCGCGGTTCCGCCGTGGACGATCTTCCTGCTCACCCTGATCCACGACTTCGACGCGTTGCTCTGGCTGAATCCAGGTGCCGATCCCGTCGAGGTCTATGCAACCGCCGACGCGCTGGTCGCCCCGGACTTCAAGAGCGCTGGCATGCTCGACACCGCCGTTGTGGTGATCACTTTCGACAACGGTGCACGCGCTGTTGCCGAGGCGAACTTCTCAGCGGCGTACGGCTACGACGTACGCGGAGAGGTCTTCGGGTCCAAAGGCATGGTGACCATCGGTAGCGGAGCGAGTAGCAGCGCGCAACTGTTCACCTCGTCCGGCGGAAGCATTGACACCATCCGCAGCGACACCGAGCTGATGCGCGACGCTTACACGGGCGAGTTCGTCGAGTTCGCCGCGGCGATCCGCGACGGCCGCAAGCCCTCCGTCACCGGCATCGACGCCCGGCGGGCGCTCGCCGTCGCGCTAGCGTGTATCGAGTCTGTGCAAACCCACGCCACAGTCGCCGTTCGTCCGACAGACGAGGCGGTGGCGTGATGGCGTTCCACCTCGCCGCCTGCGCGGAGATGATCTTCACTGACTTGCCGCTCCTAGAAAGGATCCGCCGCATCGATGAGCTCGGCTTCGCCGTCGAGATCTGGGACTGGACTGCCAAAGACATCGAGGCGCTCGTGGCAACCGGAGCCACGTTCTCGTCCATGACCGGCTACATCCGAGGCAGTCTCACCGATCCCGACGGCGCCGACGAGCTGCTAACTACCGCAGAACAGTCCATCCCTGTCGCGGCCCGGCTCGGCATCCCCCGGCTGAACATCCACGGCACCGGCCTCGGCGAGGGCGGGATCCCCGTGAAGCCGGTAGAGATCGTGACCGGCGAAATGTGGCTGGCCGCAGAGAAGACCTTGACCCGGATTGCCCGCCTAGGCGAGCGGGAGGGGGTCACCTTCGTCCTGGAGAACCTCAACACTGCCGTCGATCACCCCGGAACGCCATTCGCCACAGCAGCGGACTGTCTGGCGCTGGTCGAGGCGGTCGACAGCCCGGCACTAAGACTGATGCTCGACCTGTACCACGCCCAGATCGGCGAAGGGAACCTGATCGAGCTCGTACGCCGCTGCGGCTCGGCCATCGGAGAAATCCAAGTAGCCGACGTACCGGGGCGCTGCGAGCCCGGCACAGGCGAGATCAACTATCCGGCCATCGCCCGTGCGCTTGCCGAGATGGGCTACGACGGCACCATCGGGCTCGAAGCCTACGCGTCCAGTGACAGCGAACTCGCCCTCGAGCGGTTCCGCGACGCCTTTACTGTCTAGGCCCGGCGGACGAAGGAAAGGTGGAGGAGCTTTTCGGCTCGCGATCAGCGATGAGATCGCCGTGCTCGATCAGCCCTCACCGAGCACTGACGTCTCCGACCTCTGAGCCGTAGGTCTCAATCACTTGTCCGGGCCGTGTCCAACTCTGGCAACAGCTGCAATCCACGGGTGGACGAACGTTACCTGCCGGTCGGCATCCCGGGCTGGGCGCAATCCAGTCGGGAAGCCGCCTTGCATCTCCTCATCGAGACGCTGACGGATCTCGTCGCGGTTAGCGGCGGGCGTTTCGGTGCGCGCCATCCAATCCTCGAGGTCCAGTGCCTGATCTTGGACCGATTCGCCTTCGATCACTGCCCCGGCGTCTTCGATCAAGTGGGTGATCTCGGCTGCGGTGAGTGTGCGGCCGTGGCTGGGGTCACGCAGTCGTTCCAAACGATTGGTTTCCTCGGTGATCCTGGGGGTCGGGTCGGCGATCATGTCGATGACGGCAATCCGCCC
>JBKPEY010000146.1:0-2349 GCA_046744405.1 Actinomycetota bacterium | reverse complement strand
GACACCGAGCCATTCTCGCAGACGCAGGACTCAAGGCTATGAGCCTGGACAACCCCCAAACTGTGGATGGGTTATGAAGACGCTGTGACTTGGATTTGGCCTGCGACACCGTCTGGCGCCAAGGAATGGCCGGTCGGATGTGCCTGGTCTGGAACTTTTCGACGCCTGTGCTGCGAAACGACCCTTCCCAAGCCCGCGCAGCCGGTCCTTTCGAGGTTTGTGCTGCAAAACGACCCTCACATGCGATTTTCCTTGAGCAGTCCGTTGAGCTGTTGACAGCCAGATGACTTATAAGGGCCGAATAGACTCGCCGTGCTCCGCAGGACGCTGTGGTCAGCCTTGCCCGGAAGGCAGGCTTGTGAGATGGAGAGTGATGTCGACCCCCGAACCACCGGCCGGAACACCCGACCCGTCGTGGCCGACGCGGAAGAACCCTGCCGATCAAGGCTCTGGGGAAGCTTGGGTTCCGGTGACGCCGCTCGTGCCGGAAGATCCACCGAAGGTCGGCAATTTCTGGCTTGACGCGCGGCTCAGCGCAACGCCCGCAGGTATCGCCTTCACCGCTCACGACGCAGCCGACACGCCCGCAATGGTGATCTTGTTATCGGAGGGCGCTGCGGCCGATCCGGCGGCTCGCTCCCGGTTCGCCGGAGAAATCAACGCCCTGCACATCGACACCGTCCTCGCGCGTGGCGGTCCGGGACAAGACACTGGCCGGCTTGCCCGCAAATTCCAGCAAGCAGACGACGATCCTGTCGCTCCGGACGATCGGTTGATCGCCCCATGGGCGGCACTGGCCTATGACGGTTCTCCGGCTGCCGCAGAGCAAGCGAGCCGAATCCTGGATTCCGTACAGATCGCGACGCTTCCGCCGCAAGGTGTCCCATCCGGCCCTGAGTATCAGCAGTACTGGATAGATCGCGTACGCCCCGGGCTTGCGCGACTGTGGCCGCTCCCCTGGCCCGGCCGCTTCGACAGAGCCGGCTGGCGAACGATCTTGGTGTCGTGGCTGCTGATGCTGCTGCTGGCCGCGCTCGCGGTGCTCATCGCGATCTTGATCTTCCGCAATCAACCGCCACAATCACCGCCGCCGCCGACAGGCAGCTCGGCCCAGACAGGTCCGCCGCAGTCAGGGTCACCGCAGTCAGGCTCCCCGCAGTCTGGTTCTCCCCAGTCGCCGGGGCCCTCGGGATCACCGACGTCTGGCTCTCCCGGCCCATCGGGAACTGAAAGTGGCGGTGGGCAGCCGACAGAATCGGTTACCGGATCGCCGGCGAATAGCAACAGTCCGCGCTCGAGGCTGTAAGTGTCCAGCACATCGACGAGAACCTCCATGTCGCTCGCTGGCCCGATCGAGGCGTACGCGCCTCAGGCTGAGCGGGGATTCTGGCTTCTCCTAGCCCGTGGAATCGGCATCTGTGTGTTGCCGGTCTTGGTCGCTCTCTACGTTGGTGCAACCACGTTCGGCGAGAGCCTTTTCCCCTGGCGGCCGGGAATGGTCGACCTCGAGGTTTACAGCCGAGCCGGCTCGGTGCTGTTAGCCGGCGGCAACTTCTACGACCTGCCCGGTCCCTTGCAATTTATCTACCCACCGTTCGCGGCAGTCCTGGCCGTACCACTTGCACTGTTGCCAGCAACGGTGCTCCAGGTTGGATGGACGGCGGCCGGCGCCTTGGCTCTCGTCGCGATCTTGCACCGATTCGGACTTCAGGGTTGGTTGCTCAGCGTCGCAAGTGCAGTGGCGGTTTACGTCGTAGAACCGATCGTGCAGACGCTTGCGTTCGGTCAGCTCGGCATCTTTCTGGTTGCGCTTGTGGTGTTGGACCTGGTCCCGGGCCCTCGCGTGTTTCGGCGGCGCTTGCTGCCCGAAGGAGTGCTGACCGCCATCGCGACCGCGATTAAATTGACCCCTGCGATCTTTGTGCTGTATCTGCTCGCGGTTCGGAAATACCGCGCCTTCCTGGTTGCAGTCATCACTGGCATCGCTGTCACGCTGATCAGCGCTGCGATCGTGCCCGCCACGTCGTATGAGTTTTGGACCCGATTGGCGCACGGCGACACTGGCCTCGGACACAGCATCATCTACAACACGAACCAGTCGGTTATGGCCGACATCGTGCGCATCTTCGGCCTGGGAAGCACGCCGGCAATCGTCGGGCTCGTGCTGTCGGCCCTGGTCGCGATAGCAGGCGTATGGGCGGCAGTGCTCTGGCACCGTCTGGGCGATGTCAGGCTGGCCGTGAACCTATGCGGTGTCGCTGGGTTGTTGGCCTCACCGGTGTCCTGGCTGCACCACTTCGTCTGGGTTGTTCCACTTGCCATGAGCCTTCTCGAGCGGCGACCGATCGG
>JBKPEY010000172.1:0-5982 GCA_046744405.1 Actinomycetota bacterium | reverse complement strand
GGAGCTGGCGCGCCTCGCTCACCAGCTGGCACCGGCCGGATCGGTGGTTGTAGCTGGAACTCCCGACCAGCCCGGCCTGGTATTGCTGGCGGACCGCCCTCTGATCAACAATCAGCCGACCGCGTACGTCTGCCGGCACTTCGTCTGCAAGCTACCCGTCGCCTCAGTTGATGATCTTGCCAACCAGCTCACAGGGTGATCATGAAAATGGCGGCGGAGTGGCAGGCAAACCCAGCGATAGTGCCGAGATGGAAGATTTCGTGGTATCCGAACCAGGTGGGGGAGGGGTTCGGACGCTTTCGGGCGTAGACGATTGCGCCGAGCGTGTAACAGACGCCGCCCGCCACGATGAAGATCACGACCGCTAAGCCTGCAGCGTGGTAGAAGGCTGCGAGCCAACCAACAGCGGCCCAGCCCATCGCGATGTAGAGCACCGTGTAAAGCCAGCGAGGCGCCGATAGCCACAGCAACCGAAAGAACAGTCCGCCAAGGGCGGCCGACCAGATGAGAACGAGCAAGATCGTCCGTGAGCTCCCATCGAGCAAGATCAACGCCAGTGGGGTATAGGTTGCCGCGATGAAGATATAGATATTTGCATGATCCATCCTGCGGAGGATCGCTTGGCCGCGCCTACCCCAGGTTCCGCGGTGGTAGACACCACTTGTTCCAAACAGCAGTACCGACGCGGTAAGGAAGACAGCGCCCCCGATCACGCCAGCAGGTGTCGCGGCGAGACTGATCAACACGATGCCCGCGGCAAGCGCGAGCGGAGCCATTCCGGCATGCAGCCAGCCACGAAGCCGTGGCTTGACGACAGCAAGCACCTCAGTGAGCGATGTGTCAGTGTCGCCTTCCGGACTCGTACGCGAGGGTCGGCCTTCGCCAAGATGAACAGTCGGCACGCTTCCCCTTTGTCTGAAGTGGACCCGAGTTACTGCTCGGTAGCTTGAGAGTAAGAGACTAGGCCGCCGTGACCAACCGCGGCAGCAAGGCGAGATTACAGATGGGCCTTGTTCCATTGCACTCTCACGGGCAGCCAGCAGATCGCCTACTTCGTCGCTCGCGAACAGAGCCAAAGCCTTCCAGCTAGCCGGCCGCGAGCTCCTGCAGTCGGTGATGCTGCCCGTCATGGTGACAGCCGGGATACGCTGCCAGTTGTGGCACGTCTCGACCGCATGCGCGAGTTCGTTGATCGGCTGCATCCGTCGGGCCTGCTCTATGCGACCTATGAGCATCGGCTGATCGCCGAGCTTGACCCGAATCGGCTGCCACGCCACGTCGCCGTGCTGGCTGACGGGAATCGCCGGTGGGCGCGCACTAACGCTCCTGGTCAACCGCTGGTCGCTGGTTACCAGGCTGGGGCCGACAAGCTCAAGGAATTCGTGGGCTGGTGTGACGAGATCGGAATCCCGGTCGTCACGCTCTGGGTGCTGTCGACTGACAACCTCACTCGGAGTCATCGTGAAGAGGTGGAGCCCCTGCTCGGGGTGATCGAGCACATGGTTAGTGATCTTGCGGCGACCCGCCGCTGGCGAGTTCACCCGGTGGGTGCGCTGGATCTGCTACCCGCTCAGTCGGCCAAGCGGCTCAAAATGGCTGACCGGGATACCGCGGAAATCAACGGGATGCTGGTCAACATCGCCGTCTCCTACGGCGGCCGGTATGAGTTACGTGACGCCGTACGGTCCCTGCTTGCCGAGCACGCCAAGAACGGCACCTCCATTGACGACCTCGCCCATACTCTCGACATCGAGCACATCGCCGAACACCTCTACACCAAGGGTCAACCCGATCCGGACTTGATCATTCGAACGTCTGGAGAACAGCGGCTATCCGGCTTCTTGATGTGGCAATCGGCGCATAGCGAGTTCTACTTTTGCGAAGCGCTGTGGCCTGACTTCAGGAAGGTGGACTTCATCCGGGCTCTGCGTTCGTACGGGCAGCGGGAGCGCCGCTTCGGTCGCTGACGCCGAGTTTTACTACTCTCACCGTGGGTAGATTCCGGCCAGTGGGCGTGGAGAAGCCCACGCCCCGGTCGAGGGAGGCACAGATGTCCGCCGTCAGCCGAGTCCCTGCCACTGCGCCCTCATCGGTGCGCAAGGTCATCGTGGCCAGCCTGATCGGCACGTCACTGGAGTGGTACGACTTTTTCATCTATGGGACCGCCGCGGCTCTGATCTTTAACAAAATCTTCTTTCCGAGCTTCGAGCCGCTGGTCGGCACGCTGCTTGCCTTCACTACCTACGCCGTCGGCTTCGTCTCCCGGCCTCTGGGTGGGTTCATCTTCGGCCACTACGGGGACCGGCTCGGCCGCAAGAACGTCCTAGTGGTGACCCTGCTGCTAATGGGCATTGCCACCTTTCTCATTGGCCTGTTGCCGACGTACGGGAGCATCGGCGTCTGGGCGCCGATCCTGCTCGTCGCCCTCCGCTTCCTGCAGGGTCTCGGCCTTGGCGGCGAGTGGGGCGGGGCGGTACTGATGACCTTGGAGTCAGGCGAATCCCATCGGCGTGGCCTCAACGCAAGCTGGCCACAGGTCGGCGTCCCTATTGGCCTGTTGCTTGCCAACGGCGTCCTTTCGCTGGTGGGCGTGCTAACCAGCGACGCGGCGTTCTTGAGCTGGGGCTGGAGGGTGCCATTTCTGCTGAGCGGACTACTGGTGCTCGTCGGCCTATGGATCCGGCTGACGATTGCGGAGAGCCCGCTGTTCCGCGAGGTTGAGGAGTCCCACACACAGGCCGGTGCGCCGATCCTCGAGGTGGTGCGACGTTATCCCAAACAGGTGCTGCTGGCCATCGGCGCGCGCGTTGGCGTGGATGTGGCCTTCTACACCTTCGTGCTGTTCATCACGACCTACGTCGCCACCTACCTCAAGTTGCCGCGGAACTACGCTCTGAACGCCGTACTTATTGCCGCCGCTGTCCAAGTCGTGCTAATCCCGATCTTCGGCAGCCTGTCTGACCGGTTCGCGCGCCGCCCCGTCTACCTGGCCGGGGCGATCGGCGCCGTGATCTGGGTATTCGTCTTCTTTGCCATGCTCGATACAGGCCAGTTCTGGTTGATCGTGCTGGCCACAGTGGTGGCACTCGTCTTGCATGCCGCCATGTACGGGCCTCAAGCCGCCTTCATCTCAGAGATGTTTCCGACGAAGGTTCGTTACACCGGAGCCTCCATGGGATACCAGCTAGCCGGCATCATCGGCGGAGCGCTGGCGCCGATCATCTCCGTAGCCTTGCTGAATCGCTTCGATACCTCGATTGCCGTATCCGTGTACGCCGCAGTCATGCTGTTGATCACGATCATCTGCGTGCTGCTGGCACCGGAGACCTCGAAGATCGACCTACACGCTGACCCTCTAAACCAGTCGACAGGCACCCGATGAGCCAACCGGCCGCGGCACTCGCCGTCGATCTCAATAGCGATCTCGGCGAGGGCTTCGGCATCTGGACGCTGGGCGATGATGACGCGCTTCTAGACGTGATCACCAGCGCCAACATCGCCTGCGGCTTCCATGCCGGTGATCCGAACATCATGCGCCGAGTTTGCGATACCGCTGTCAACCGCGGCGTTTCCATCGGTGCCCAGGTCAGCTACCGCGACCTGGCGGGCTTCGGTCGGCGCAGCATTGATATCGAGCAAGAGAGTTTGATCAACGATGTGATCTATCAGATCGCTGCGCTGGATGGGTTCGCCCGCGTCGCCGGCTCCCAGGTGCGTTACGTCAAGCCGCACGGCGCTCTCTACAACCGGAGCGTGTACGACGAGGATCAGGCCGCGGCCGTAGTGGCGGCCGTCGCTGCGTACGACCCAAAACTTCCGGTGCTCGGTCTGCCCGGGTCAGCCTTGCTTCGCCATGCCCAAGAGGCTGGACTCCAGACCGCGACCGAGGCGTTCGCCGATCGCGGATATACCGCCCAAGCCACGCTGGTCCCACGGTCTCAGCCCGGTGCGCTGCTGGACGACCCAGCCATGGTCGCTGAGCGCATGGTGCAGATGTTGATCACCGGCCGGATGCGATCGGTCGATGGCGCCGAGATTGCCGTCACAGCGCAATCCATCTGCGTCCACGGCGACTCTCCAGGCGCGGTGACCATGGCGGTGGCAGTGCGGAAAGCGCTCGCTGAGGCCGGCGCCGAGATCCGAGCCTTCGCGTCATGACCGAACACCGCGCCCTGCTGAGCTGCGGTGAGCATGCGCTGTTGGTCGAGCTTGGCGGACTGGATGAAGTACTGGCCTTCAGCCAGGCGGTACGCGAGGCAGTTGCAGCAGGCGCCTCAGGATTTACCGATGTCCTTGACATCGTCCCTGCTGCCACCACAGTACTGGTCACTGTCGACGACGAAGCCACGATTGAGCCCGTACGCCAAGTCCTGGCCACCTTGCCGACCGCTGCCGGCGGCGATGTGGCGACCGGCGGTCAGGTGATCGAGATCCCGGTGCAGTACGACGGGCCCGATCTGGCTGAGGTGGCCGAGCTCAGTGGGCTCGGCGTTGAGGATGTGATCGCTGCACATACCGGAACTGACTGGCGGGTTGCGTTCTGCGGCTTCGCGCCCGGTTTCGCCTATCTGGGCTGGGGCGATCCACGGCTCGCGGTGCCTCGGCGCCGCGAGCCTCGTACCTCCGTGCCTGCCGGCAGCGTGGCCTTGGCGGGTGAGTTCAGTGCCATTTACCCGCGCTCCTCACCTGGTGGCTGGCAGTTGATCGGCCACACCGAAACAGTCGTTTTCGATATCGGCCGGGAACCACCCGCGCTGCTGCAACCGGGCGCCGCGGTGCGCTTCGTCGAAGTATCTGGGGCCGGCGATGACCGCTGACCGAGCGCTCGAGGTGCTTGCTACGGGGCCGCGAACCCTCGTACAGGATCTGGGCCGCACTGGATTCGCGGCGATCGGAGTTGGACGTTCCGGTGCCGCCGACAGAGGAGCGTTCCAGCTGGGCGCCCGGCTGCTCGCCCAGCCGTACACCGCAGCGGCACTCGAAGTGACTTTTGGTGGTCTATCGGTACGCGCCTATGGCGACCTTCAACTCGCCCTGACCGGCGCTCCGGCCCCGGCCGCGGTGGATGGGCGGGGCGCCGGCTATTGCGGCCCCTTTGCCCTCGGCGATGGTGAAACCTTGACCTTGGATGCCCCTCAGGTCGGTCTCCGCACCTACCTCTCGGTCCGCGGTGGCCTAGACGTTCCGCCGATTCTCGGATCCCGTTCCACCGACACACTGTCAGGCTTGGGCCCGCCGCCGGTGGAAGTCGGCGACATTCTGCCGGTTGGTCCAGCACCGGCAACATTGCCCAATGTTGATCTTGCTCCGACGCCGGCCTCGTCCGGGGAGCCGCTCATCCTTTCGGCGCTGCGCGGACCGCGAGATGACTGGTTCGCCGACATCGGTGCCCTGGGTGCAAGGACGTGGACAGTCTCAAGCAACAGCGATCGGGTCGGGATCCGGTTGACCGGTGAGCCGTTGCAACGCCACGGATCCCGAACCGAGCAAGAACTGCCGAGCGAGGGCGTGGTGCGCGGCTCAATTCAGGTCCCGGCGAGCGGTGAGCCCGTCGTATTCCTCGCCGATCATCCAGTCACCGGCGGATATCCCGTTGCCGCGGTCCTCCTCGATCACGACGTCGACCGGATCGCACAAGCGGTTCCAGGCCAGCAAGTCCGGATTGTTCTCATTTAACTGTCAGCTGGCCTAGGCGCTGACAGGTGCATTCAGTGACTCTTTAGGTTGCCATCACGTGAAATTCGCGGCGTGGCACTCGCCTTTGACCCACCTACCGTCGTACCGTCAAGATGCGGGACGCAGCAGGCGGTCCCGCCTGGGAGGCGATGCATGCACCGTCACTCGACGGGCAGCGGACCGAGAAAGCTCGCTGCCAGTCACCTCTCCCGGTCGACCACGTAACGGTGGGGCCGGGCGCGGATCGCGTACGGCCCCCAAGAAGGGCAGTCCTGTGTCTTCTTCATCAAGCCGTCGCACTTACGT
>JBKPEY010000250.1:0-1117 GCA_046744405.1 Actinomycetota bacterium | reverse complement strand
GGTATGTGGTGCTCGGCCGCCCACCGGATTGCGGTCTGCACCTCGGCAGCGTCTATCGGACGGACAACCGCAATAGGGATTCCTGCCGTTGGGTCGCGTGACCAATCGAAGCGATAGTTCTCGCACGTCACGGGATCGACGCGTACGGCGTCGCCTAAGGTCGCAGCGAGCAGCTCCAGCGCAGTCTCCATGTTGCCAAATTAGCCCGGCGGCCACTGGTCGTTGTGTTGCCTCACACGGCAGAGGGCCTGGCAGCGGCTACCACGAGCAGCTCGCAGGGGGCGACGAAGCCGTCGGATCCTTCGAACTCCGTCAGAGCGTCAGTAATCTCCAGCCACACCGCGGCCTGGGCATCAGCGCTCAGCCCGGCAAGCATCTGGTGCAGCGCCCCGAATGACTCACGCTCGAAGCGCACGCATTCCGCCGCCGACGCCAGCCGCAACGGCGCCGGAAGCGCGCGGACATCGACGTCGATGAAGCCCGCTGCCTCGAGCTCGTGCCCCAGAACCTCCGGCGTGCCGAGGCTGAACGGACCGGGCTGACCCGGTAGCGGAGGGGGAAGCTGCGCCGCACGCCGGATGATCGAAACGGGCACGGAGAAGAACCGGTTCGCCTCCGGATTGGAGTAGACGATCGCCCCTAGACGGCCACCGGGCCTCAGAGCTGCGCGCATGCCGGCGAGGGCGGTCTTGCGGTCCGGCAGGTAGATGAGCCCGAGACGGCAGATCACCGCGTCGAACCGCCCCGGCGGAACGTGCAGGTCCTCGCCGTCCATCACCGCCGCACGTACCTGGGTCAGGCCGGCGGCCGCCGCGTCCTCTTCCAAGTACCGCACGAGATTTTCGGCGATGTCCGTCGCGAGCACCTCGCCCTTCGGCCCCACGCGTCGCGCTGCCGCGAAGCTCTGCCCACCGGCCCCGGCGGCAACGTCGAGCACCCGGGCTCCACCCTGCACTTCCGCAAGGTCGAGCATCAGGTCGGTGCCCTCGCGGAGCCAGCTGTCGATCACCGGCTGCCACCGGCGCCAGGCGGCGGCCGCCGCCTGCCATTGATCCCGAGTGGAGTGCTTGTAGCCGACGGGGTCGAAGTTCGTCGAGGTCATGCGTCCCTCCTAGGC
>JBKPEY010000145.1:0-1733 GCA_046744405.1 Actinomycetota bacterium | reverse complement strand
TACCAAGGACACCACCGACTTCTGGCGTACTGCGGTTGTGTACCAGATCTACCCACGCAGCTTCGCCGACAGTAACGGCGATGGGATCGGCGATCTGCCGGGCATAACCTCCCGGGTCGGATATCTCCTCTCGCTCGGCGTTGATGCGGTCTGGCTGAGTCCGTTCTATCCGTCGGCACTGGCCGATGGCGGCTACGACGTTGATGATCATCGCGAGATCGATCCGCGGCTGGGCACCTTGACCGACTTCGACGCGATGGTGACGGCGCTGCATGGCGCCGGGATCAGGGTGATCGTCGACATCGTGCCCAATCACACGTCCAATCGACATGCCTGGTTTGTGCAGGCGCTCGCTGCCGGTCCTGGCACTGCCGAGCGTGATCGTTACCTGTTTCGGAACGGTCGTGGCACGGATGGGATGCAGCCACCCAATGACTGGGAATCGATCTTCGGCGGATCGGCGTGGGCACCAGCCGGTGACGGCCAGTGGTACTTCCACTGTTTCGCTCCCGAGCAGCCGGATCTCAACTGGGAGAACGAGGAAGTGCGCGAGGATTTCCGGCGCACCGTACGGTTTTGGGCCGATCGCGGCGTCGACGGATTTCGGATCGACGTCGCCCATGGGCTGCGTAAGGACATGTCGGAGCCGTATCCACCATGGGGTGAGATCGCCGACATCATGCGGCCTGATGGCTCACATCCGCTCTGGGATCGCGATGACGTCCATGAGATCTACGCCGGCTGGCGGCGCATCTTCAACTCTTACGATCCGCCTCGGTATGCGGTCGCCGAAGCCTCCGTGCACCCCACGCGACGAGCCCGATACGCCGCAACCGACAGCCTTGGGCAAGCATTCAATTTCGCCATGCAGGATGCGGACTGGCGGGCCGATGACTTTCGGAAGGTGATCAACTCCGGACTTGATGACATGATCACTACCGGCTCGACCACTAGCTGGCTGTTGGGTTGCCACGACACGCCACGGGTCGCTACTCGGTATGGGCTGCCACTGGAAGATCATCGTCCGGCCCAGCAAGTCGCGCGGGCCTGGCTGCTGACCGATGGCGCCACGCCTCTGCTGGACCGCGAGCTCGGAGAGCGCCGTGCCCGAGCGGCGATCATGATCTTGCTGGCGTTGCCTGGCTCGGCCTACATCTACCAGGGCGAGGAACTGGGATTGCATGAGGTTCCAGATCTACCGCGGGAGGCGTTGGAGGATCCGATGGCCAGCCGCTCCAGTAGCGAGAAAGGCCGCGACGGGTGTCGAGTGCCGCTGCCGTGGAGCCCACAAGGGTCTTCCTATGGGTTCGGCTCGGGAACTGCGCACCTGCCGCAACCAGACTGGTTCGCGGCGTACGCGGTGAGTGTGCAGGACGCGGATCCGGACTCAATGCTCAATCTCTACCGAGATGCGCTCGCGCTTCGCCGCCTGTTCACTGACAGCGACCTCAGCTGGGTCGAGTCCGAACCGTCGGTGCTGCATTTTGTCCGGCCGGGCGCCCTACGGTGCCTGACCAACTTCGGTGCTGAGCCAGTGGCTCTACCCCCTGGCGAGGTACTGCTCAGCAGTGCCCACTTGGACCGCGGCCGGGTGCCCGGCGACACCACCGTCTGGCTGCGGACCAGCTAACCCGATCAGTTTGACGACGTGGCAGAGTCAATCCAGAGCAGAAGCGAATTGCACTGGGGAGACAGCAATGAGTGAAGCAGTTGTGCTGGTCGGCACGAGAAAA
>JBKPEY010000429.1:0-1234 GCA_046744405.1 Actinomycetota bacterium | reverse complement strand
CTCAAGGTATTCCGTAAGATGCGCCAGGGTGAGTACGACGAGGAGTCACTCGAAGATCAGCTGAACAACCGCGGTTTTATGAACCGGATTCTGTCCGGCGCAACCAAGACGGTATCCAAGCCTTGGCAGATGTATCCGATTGGCGTGCTCTTCGGGTTGGGATTCGACACTGCAACGGAGGTAGGTCTGCTGGTGCTCGCCGGCGGAGCCGCGGCGTTCACATTGCCCTGGTACGCGATCATGACGCTCCCAGTCTTGTTCGCCGCCGGCATGAGCTTACTGGACACCGTTGACGGCTGTTTCATGAACTTCGCGTACGGCTGGGCCTTCTCCAAACCGGTTCGCAAGGTTTACTACAACATCACCATCACGGGCCTGTCGGTCGCAGTGGCCTTGATCATCGGGACTATCGAGCTGGTCTCGATTCTGACCGAGAAGACCGGCATCACCACCGGGCCGCTGGCGGTGATCGCTCATCTCAACCTGGCTTACGTCGGCTATGCGATCGTGCTGCTGTTCGTCCTGGCGTGGGTGATCGCCCTCAGCATTTGGAAATACGGTCGCATCGAGGAGAAGTGGTCCGCGGGTCTGCGCGCTTGAGGCTGTAGTGCGCGAGGCTCGACCACACTAGGGTCGCGGCTATGAAGAAGCTCATCAACGACCCTCAAGACGTTGTCGCCGAGGCGCTGCTCGGCATCGAGGCCGCCCGGCCCGACGTCCGCGTCGACCACGCCAACCGCATCATCTACCGCCGCGACACACCAAAATCTGGCAAGGTCGGTCTGGTTTCTGGTGGCGGTTCTGGTCATGAGCCTCTGCATGGCGGATTCGTCGGGCTCGGCATGCTTGACGCGGCTTGTGCTGGACAGATCTTTACTTCCCCGACGCCTGATCAGATGCTGGAGGCGACCAAAGGCGTCGACTCGGGATCCGGCGTACTGCACATCGTGAAGAACTACACCGGCGACGTGATGAACTTCGAGATGGCGGCCGAACTTGCAGCAGCCGAAACCGGCATCGGGATAGACACTGTGGTGATCAATGACGATGTGGCTGTCGAGGACTCGCTATATACCGCCGGGCGGCGTGGCGTCGGGGTGACGGTGCTACTCGAAAAGCTCGTGGGTGCAGCCGCCGAAGAAGGGCGCCCGCTATCTGATCTGGTGACATTGGCGCAAACGATCAATGACTCCGGTCGCTCTATGGGCATGGCCCTCACCAGCTGCACGGTGCC
>JBKPEY010000466.1:0-3374 GCA_046744405.1 Actinomycetota bacterium | reverse complement strand
GGAAAGTACGTACCGGCGTAGAAGGGCTTGCGGTCGGGGGTGAGGAAAACGCTCATTGGCCAGCCGCCTTGCCCAGTCAGGGCTTGGGTGGCTTGCATGTAGACAGCATCCACATCGGGCCGTTCCTCGCGATCAACCTTGATCGCAACAAAGTGATCATTGATCATGGACGCGGTCTCGAGGTCCTCGAAGGACTCGTGTGCCATCACGTGACACCAGTGACACGCGGCGTACCCGACAGAAAGAAAGACCGGCACCTGCCGCTCGGCTGCGGTGGCAAAAGCCTCATCTGACCACGGCCACCAGTGCACAGGATTGTCGGCGTGCTGGAGCAAGTAAGGGCTCGTCGCCGAAGCGAGACGGTTGTGGTCAGTCATCCTTAGCCAGGACCGGACTCAGTTAGGTGTACCCGGCTGGCGTTCGGATTCGGAGTCTTTTGCTTCGTCGGTGGCCTCGTCGTCGGGCGTGCGGATCTTTCGGAACTGTTTCCGCATGCTGAAGTACAGGAACACCATGGCAGCGGCGAGGAGAAGTACCACGAATAGGGGCGTCCAACCCGGCCTGACGATGTTCGGGTCGACGTCCAACAAGATCATGCTGAAACTCTACTCTCCGCGGGTACGGCGATTCCTGCGAAGAGATCGTCCTCAGGAAGACTCGTTTCCACCAGGCTGCGCGCGAGCTGCCACTCCTCGGTTGGCCAGGCCGACTTGTGTACTTCCAGTGGCACGGCGAACCATGGGCCATCTGGATCTATCTGGGTTGCATGCGCCAGCAATGCCCGGTCACGAATGTGGTAATAATCCGCACACACGATCCGTGTTGTGATTCTTCCCGTGTACCTCGGGTCTTCGGGCCAGTCACGGAGTCGGTCGCTGTACGGCGACTCAAGACCACGTGAGACCATCGCCCGATCCAGTGCCACAGTCCGATCACGGTGGAAGGTGAACGAGTAATAGAGCTTGAGTGGCTGCCACGGTTCCCCCAGCTGGGGATAGGCACCGGGGTCGGCCGCAGCTTCGAATGCCGCGACGCTGATCTTGTGACACATGAGGTGGTCGGGATGGCGATAGCCGCCGTCGCTCTCGTTGTAGGTGGTCATGACATGCGGTCGGAAAGATCGAATGACCTCGACGAGCGGGGCGACGGCGACCGCGAGGTCGGTACGCGCAAAGCTTCCCTCCGGAAGCGGCGGCGGATCATCACCCTCCGGCAGTCCGGAATCGACAAAACCAAGCCACACCTGCTTGATCCCGAGAATCTCCCGGGCACGATCCATTTCTTGGCGCCGGATGTCACCAATATTGGCCAAGATGTCCGGTCGATCCATAGCTGGGTTGAGGATCGAGCCGCGCTCACCACCGGTACAGGTTGCGACGACAACATCTATTCCCTCGGCTACGTACTTGGCCGTCGTCGCGGCGCCCCGACTCGACTCGTCGTCGGGATGTGCATGAATGTGTAGGAGCCGTAAACGATCGCCCTGGGCGTCGACCCGGAGTGCGGGACGAGACATGGCCGTCATGCTGCCACCCCGCTCATTGCCCGTGCTCTCGCCTCCCGCTTGCCGAGACGGTTACAAGATCTGCTCGAGATGCTGCGAGCGTCGGAAATCGCGCGCCCGCCGTGCTGAGGAGGAGCGAGCAGACACGTTTTTCGTCTGTAAGTGACGACGAAGTAGGCGGATCGGAAGCGCGCGATGCGCGAGCAGCTAGGCCAAAATAGGTGCGTGACCGATGTCGCCGAACGGCTGCGCCGCCGCTATCCCAAGTCGCGGATGCCACGTCCGCTACTGGTGGGGTTGATCAGCGTTGGCGTCGTCCTCGCGCTGACTTGGCTCATCTGGACCGCACTCCGGCATTCGCAACCCGCTGCGGCAGCGCACGTTCAGGCTTACCAGATCAGCTCCGATACCTCTGTGTCCGTCACAATCTCGGTCCAGCGGCGGGATCCAGCTGTGCCGGTCAGCTGCCGCGTATTGGCGCAAGCCGCAGATTTTCAGCCAGTCGGCGAACAGCAAGTGCCGATTGCGGCGAGCTCACACCAGGTTGTCAACGTAAATCTGGTGCTTATCACATTGCGACGAGCCACTGCTGTAGTGATCAAAGGCTGCACTGTCAGGTGAGTTTGATCCGGGGCGCCCTTGATAACCTAGTGGGATGTCTGAAAACTCCACCCAGGCCATTTGGCTGACCCAGGAGGCGTACGACAAGCTCAAAATGGAGCTGAATTACCTCTCTGGGCCAGGGCGTGCTGCGGTGTCTGCCAAGATCGCCGCAGCGCGCGAGGAAGGTGACCTCAGTGAGAACGGCGGCTACCACGCCGCCCGCGAGGAGCAGGCACATCAGGAGGCCCGGATTCGCCAGCTGACCCACATGCTGAACCAGGCTCAGGTCGGCGAGGCTCCGGCGAACAGCGATGAGGTAGCGCCGGGCACTCGGGTGACTATCGCCTTTGATGGCGACGAATCCGATACCGACACGTTCTTGCTGGGGTCGCGTGAGTTGCTGGGGCTCGACAACAGCGTTGACTCCACCAACGTCTACAGCCCGCAGTCCCCGCTCGGATCTGCGATCCTCGGTAAGAAGACCGGCGACGCAGTTTCTTACGTAGCACCCAATGGCCACATGATCAACGTCACGGTTGTAAAGGTCGAGGCATTCAACGGCTGAGCTTGGTCAATCGGAACTAAAGCCGGCTGATCAAGTCCTGAGCCTCGGATGGGCTCAGTGCCCCAGAGGCAACCTCGGACAAAATTTGGTCCCGAGTCAACGCTGTTTCCGGCTCAGGCGCCTCGCCGAGGCCAAGCTTCTCCAGCAGCTCAGCAAATCGCAGCCGGGCAGTGGGATAGGAAACGCCAAGGTGTTTCTCGACTTCGCGAAGATTTCCTCGGGAGGCCAGGAACACTCGAAGCATCTCGGTTTCCTTGTCATTGAGCGAACAGAACTCACATGGCCGAAAGACGCCGGACAGTTCGGTGCCGCACGAGGTGCAGCCGAGGCGGACGACCGCAAGTTCAGCACCGCACACCGGGCAGTCGCTCGGTGCACGGTGCTCAATCCGATCCTGCGGTTTGCGGGCCCGCTCCATCACCCCACACCCGCGTCGCTGGTCTGCTCAGAACCCACCCGAACCAGAGCGTGAGCCATCACGACCTCGATCTCGAGCTTGGCGCTGCCATTGCCCATTACGACCTCGTCGCCGGCACCATTGTGTCCGCCCGTCCAGCTGATCTTGCCAAGCTGCGACTCACCGGTAACGGTGACGTCGGAATCATCACCCAAGGTGATCGACAAACTTCCAGATTCGGCGCGGATCCGGCTACGCCCTGAGGTGATCGTGCCCTTGATCGTTGCCTGCCCCGCCTGGACAAG
>JBKPEY010000257.1:0-5090 GCA_046744405.1 Actinomycetota bacterium | reverse complement strand
CTGCTCTAGCGCGGCGAACAGTCTGGCTGCCTGGGACAGCGGAGCAGACACCAGCGACACCGCTTGCTGCAGGACACCCTGCAGGGCGCCGGCGACCTTGCCGAGCAACACCTCGCGGGATTCAAGATCAGCCAACTTCCTGACCTCGTCTGACGTCATGAACTTTCCGTCCAGCACGCCGCCCTTGATCACAAGCTGCGGATTCGTCCGGGCGAAGTCACGCAAACCCTTCGCCACGACAACAGGGTCGCCGTCGATGAAGGCAATCGCCGTCGGCCCGGCCAAGTGCTCCTCGATCGCATCGATACCGGCCTCGCGGGCGGCGATCGTGGTCAGCGTGTTCTTGGAGACCGAATAGCTGGCATCCTCGCCAAGCGAGCGGCGCAGCTCTCTAAGAGCCTTTACCGAGAGTCCGCGGTACTCGGTCAACACCACACCGGCTGAGCTGGAGAACTTATTGGTTAGCTCAGCGACGGCGGCTACCTTGTCCGACCTCGCCATATGTCACCTCCACTTCGTCGCGCGCTCGATCTGAGGCGCTACCGAAGGGGCTGGCTGGCCGTTGAAATCAGAAAGCCCTTTGCGCGGGCGGCAAAGGGCACACCGGAAGGCAGACTGCCTCCCACCACACTCTTAACTCACCTGCGCGGGCCGCCCGTTCTCTCGTACGGACACTTCGGGTTGAGCAGGTACTCAACCAACCAGCGGTCTTCGGCACCCAACACTGTACCGACCGTCCAAAGCGCCAGCCAAATTGAAAGCCTGGCCAAATTGAAAACCTGGCCAAATTGAGCTCTGCCAGGATGGTTCGATGCATCCTGGGGTACGCGAGGCTCGGGAATCTGACGTGGAGCGGATCCGCCAGCTCATCGTCGACCTGGCGACTTACGAGCGGGCTGCACATGAGGTGAAGACCACCACCGAACAGCTTCGAGCCGCATTGTTTGGACCGCAGCCTGCCGCGTACGCGCTGGTGGCGGAGGGCGATCATGAGGTGGTCGGATTCGCCCTCTACTTTCGAAACTTCTCAACCTGGGAAGGAGTCCACGGGCTCTATCTCGAGGACCTCTATGTCATGCCGGAGTATCGCGGCTGGGGGCTGGGCAAGGCATTGCTGATGTCGCTCGCTGGCCTGGCGGTCGAGCGTGGATACGCGCGACTGGAGTGGGCCGTTCTGGACTGGAACCAGCCTGCGATCGAGTTCTATCGCAGCCTGGGAGCGATCGCGATGGAGGAGTGGACCGTCTATCGGCTGAGCGGGAAAGCCCTCTTGCAATCAGTCAGTGCACAGATCGGACCTGCTACTCGGCGAAGCGGCTGAGTGATACTGCCCCGCCAATGGCAAGTAAGAACCCAGCCACTGCGAACGGCATCCGGCCAGGTTCGATGGCATCGCCAAAGAGCGCGATACCGATCAAGGACGGCACGACGACCTCGATCACGAACGTGATTGCCGTAACCAATGTCACGGCGTCTCTCTGAAGCGCGATGGTAAAGAACCCAATACCGATGGCGCCGTGCACGATGATCGCCCAGAGCAGTGGAGCGATCAGCAAGGACCAGCCGAAATGCTCGTCAGCTATCGCGCGAGCAGCCACGGCAACGCCAGTAAATCCGAGGCCCGCTGCACAGCACAGAACGACCGCTGAGGCCCGGCCCCGCATCCGGAATCCAAGAAATCCGAGCACTGCGGGGATAACGCCGCTGATAAAGATGACCCGGTCATCGGCACGTGAGATCTGCGTGGCCGCGGTGGGCACGGCCGTCACGCTCAGCAGGACTAAACCAAGACCCAGTACCGCAAGCGAGGTCCAGTCTTTCCACGACAGATGTGCACCGCGCAGGCTTGCGATCAAGGCCGTGATGCCGACACTGCCCGCGATGATCGATTGCACCAGAAAAAGCGGAAGCTCTCGAACGGCTACCAGGTTGCCGAGGAAGGCCACGCTGTCCGCCATCAGCCCCAGCAGGTACGGCAGCTGCTTGATGATCAACGCCAACCCGGTCAGCCCAACCACTGCTGCTGAACGCTTTGCAGCGACCGATTGCAGGACCGAGGAAACGCCATATCCCAGGCAGGCGACGATCGCTCCCAGCCAGCTCAGCACCAGCATGCGAACCGTCTTCGAACCGGTGATTGCGCGCTGGGCTTGTCCAGGCGTGCGACCTGTTGCCCTTTGACAGGCTCAGGGCACATAAGACAGCGGATGCAGCTACTCAGAATCCGGGCGCGTCTTGTTGGTGTCGACCGGAATCCCGGGTCCCATAGTCGTCGAAAGCGTGATCTTGCGGAGGTAGCGGCCCTTGGCGGCACTCGGCTTCAGCCGAACGATCTCATCCAGGGCAGCGAAGTAGTTCTGTGACAACTGCCTGGCACTGAAGGACGACTTACCGATGATGAAGTGCAGGTTGGCATGCCGGTCCACCCGGAACTCGATCTTTCCGCCCTTGATGTCGGACACCGCCTTTGCCACATCGACGGTGACTGTTCCGGTCTTGGGGTTGGGCATCAGTCCGCGCGGTCCGAGGATGCGTCCGAGACGGCCCACCTTGCCCATCATGTCCGGCGTAGCGACGACAGCGTCGAAGTCCAGATAACCTTTCGACACCTTGTCGATCAGCTCGTCAGAACCGACCTCGTCGGCGCCAGCGGCAATTGCGGCCTCAGCACGCTCGCCAGTAGCGAAGACGAGTACTCGCGCCGTCTTGCCGGTCCCGTTGGGCAGATTGACGGTGCCGCGAACCATTTGATCCGCCTTGCGCGGGTCGACACCAAGCCGTACCGAGACGTCGACTGTCTCATCGAAATGTGCCTTGGCGTTGGCCTTTGCAAACTCCATGGCCTCGGTTGGTGTGTACATCTTGGTGCGGTCGAGGTTCTCAGCGACCGCCCGGTATGACTTGCTGCGCTTCATGTGCTGGTCCCTTTCTGGCCAGTTGTGGTCAGAGCCGCGCTGGCTCCCCCACGTGTGCTGTTTGTTTGCCGAGCTAGTCGGCGACGGTGACACCCATGCTGCGAGCGGTGCCTTCGACGATCTTCATGGCTGAGTCGATGTCGTTGGCATTGAGATCGGGCAGCTTCGTGGTTGCGATGTCTCGCACTTGGTCGCGGCTGATCTTGCCAACTTTGTCCCGATGCGGCACGCTCGACCCCTTCTGCAGACCGGCGGCCTTCTTGATGAGTTCAGCAGCCGGCGGTGTCTTGGTGATGAAGCTGAACGTGCGGTCCTCATAGATCGTGATCTCGACCGGAATGATCGTGCCACGCATCGATTCTGTCGCGGCGTTGTACGCCTTGCAGAACTCCATGATGTTGACGCCATGCGGACCCAGCGCCGTACCGACCGGCGGCGCGGGCGTAGCGGCGCCCGCATTCAAGGCGATCTTGACGAGCGCAGCGACTTTCTTTCTCTTGGGAGGCATTGTGCTTTCTTGATCCTTATCGTGGTCGTACGGCGGTCAGCTGACCGCAGTCTGCGGTGTACTGGGCGAGGTTCAGACTTTCTGAATCTGCGGGAAGGTCAGATCAACCGGAGTCTCGCGACCCAAAATCTCAACCAACGCTTTGAGCCGCTGATTATTGACGTTGATCTCGGTGATCGTTGCGTGGACCCCAGCAAACGGTCCGTCAACCACCATGACCGAGTCTCCGACAGCGAAGTCTGCGACCTCAATCTTTTTCTTACGACGAGTCGGGCCCTCACTGGAGGCTGTTGCCGCTGCGATCACTGCCGGCGCCAACATTTTCTCCACCTCATCAAGGCTGAGCGGCACCGGAGAGTTGGAATGCCCGACGAAACCGGTCACCGATGGCGTATGCCGTACGGTCGACCAGGACTCGTCGGTCAGATCCATGCGTACCAAGACATAGCCGGGCAGCACCGTGCGCTTGACCTGCTTACGCTGACCGTTGCGGATCTCGGTCACCTCTTCGGTGGGCACGATGATCTCGTAGATGTAGTCCTCCATGTTGAGCGAGGACACTCGGTTCTCCAGGTTCTGCAGCACCCGATTTTCCATGCCTGAATAGGTGTGCACTACGTACCAGTCGCCTGGCTTCCCCCGCAATTCTGCGCGGAATGCCTCAAGGGCGTCCTGGCCAGCGTCGGACTCCTCCTCTGGCTCAGCCTCGGCAACCTCAGGTTCATCCTCGGCTGCCGGTAGGCCACCGAAGTCCAGCTCGAGGTCCTCTTCTGCCGCGGGCTCGGCAACACCGCCGAAGTCGAGGTTGATGTCGACATCGTCCCCTCGGCTCGCGGGATAACTGCCGAGGTCGATATCGAATTCGCCCTCTGATTGCCCCGTGGCGGCGGAGAATGCAGGGCTTTCCAGCTCCTCCGCATCCTGCTGCGGGCTATCGGCTGAAAAGTTCTCGGGCACGTGGATCTCTCCGTTGCTTGGTTCGTTGACGGTCATCAGCTGAAGATTTTGAAGATTGCCCAGCCGAGGCCGAGGTCGAGCAGGCTTACGTAGGCGATGACAAACAGGACAAAGACCAGCACTACAACGAAGTAGTTGATCAGCTGTGGGCCAGTGGGATAGACGACCTTGCGCAGTTCGCCGATCGATTGCCGCACGAACTTGATAGGCGTCGTACGCTCGCGCTTGACCGGCTGATCCCGCTTGGTGGTAGGAGCCCCCTTCGGAGCACGAGCGGTACGGCGCGTTTTCGTAGTTTTGGCACTGGCACCGGATGCACTGGCAGTGACACCAGCCGGTTCCAAGACGTTTCCCGACTGCGAGTCGCTCCGAGTCTCCTCTTTGACGCTCTCGCTGCCGTTGGTCTCAGTTCGCGCGGCTTTGAGGTCAGCGCTGGTCTGGCTGGCGCCTGACAACTCGGCAGAGCTCGCCTCCGGCTCTACCTCTTCTTTGTCTGCCACCCTGTGACCTTCCCTACCGTGATCTGTTTGCCTCTAGCCTGCAGGGCAAGAGGGACTTGAACCCCCAACCTTCGGTTTTGGAGACCGATGCTCTGCCAATTGAGCTATTGCCCTCCGGAGCCCTCCACCAATTGCTGCCCACGCCCGCAATCCGTTAGCAGGGCGCACGAAAACAATGGTGAGAGGCCACCAAACAAGAGAGTCTACTGA
>JBKPEY010000069.1:0-3292 GCA_046744405.1 Actinomycetota bacterium | reverse complement strand
GGATGGACTGCTCCTCGCCCAATGCCATGGCGAGCCTGATTCGCAACAAGGACGAGTACGACATCGCCACCGGCAACGATGCGGACGCCGATCGGCATGGCATCGTCACGCCCGACGCAGGGCTGATGAATCCCAACGCCTACCTGGCTGTTGCCATCCAGTACCTCTATGCCAACCGGCCCGGCTGGCGCCCGGACGCAGGGATCGGCAAGACGCTGGTGTCCTCCTCCATGATCGACAGGGTCGCAGCCGGGCTCGGTCGGAGGTTGGTCGAGGTGCCGGTCGGATTCAAGTGGTTCGTGCCGGGCCTGCGTACCGGTGATATTGGGTTCGGTGGCGAAGAGTCGGCAGGGGCATCGTTCCTAGCACTCGATGGCAGCACCTGGACGACCGACAAGGACGGCATCCTGCTGGCGTTGCTCGCCAGCGAGATAAAGGCGGTCACCGGCAGGTCTCCGAGTGAGCTCTACGCCGATCTAACCGCGGAGCACGGTGCTCCCGCGTACGCCCGCATCGATGCACCGGCCGATCGCGAGCAAAAGGCCAAGCTGTCGAAGCTGGATGCATCATCGGTCACTGCGACGGAACTGGCCGGGGAGCCGATCACGGCAATCTTGACCAGGGCGCCTGGCAACGACGCGCCGATCGGCGGCTTGAAGGTCGCGACGGAGTCGGCCTGGTTTGCCGCGCGGCCGTCGGGCACTGAGGACGTTTACAAGATCTATGCCGAGTCATTCAAAGGTCCTGAACATCTAGCACAGGTTCAGGAAGCGGCCCGAGCAGTCGTATCCGCCGCCCTTGCGGGGTAACCGGCGACCGTCAATATCCCACGCTGCGTGGGTTATTCGCGCTGTGCATGGCATGCATGCCGTGTACAGCGTCAACAACCCACGCAGCGTGGGATATTGACAGCTAGCTGCGCAGCGAAAGGTGCGCGCAAACTAATTACATGCACGCCGACGAGCTGGCGGATCTCCTTCGCTGGTGCGCCGCGCTGAGCACCAATCCAGCCGACCTGGCCGGCGCCGTAGTGCTCGCCGCGGGCCCCCGCTGGTCGCAGCTGGTCGACTCGCCCGCAGATTTGCGAGAGCTGACCGTGCACACTTTCCTGCGTACGGCGGAACCAGCTGAACCGGTCCCCAGGAAAGGCATCGAGCGCATTCCCGACGAGCTTCGCATTGTCGTGGCAGCGTACGACAAGCTGCCCAAACTCCAGCGTGCCGTGGTCATGCTCAATTGCCTCGAGGGCGTCACCTATGCCGAGATCGCCGGAATCATTGATCGGCCGTCGGCCCGGGTAGGGATTGAAATTGATCGAGCACTAGCGGTGATCAACGCCGACGCATACTCCGTACGCGCTGCCCTCGACATGGCCACATGGCAGATCCCGGATCCAGTTGATGTCTCTCGAGCGCTCCGTCGGCACACGAGGACACGGTCCCGCCGACGACATCGGAGGGGATTGGCTGGAATGGCCGCCGCGATACTGATCGCTGTGCTTGGCACATTCAGTGCGGTTCACCGGCCGTACGTAGAGCCGCGCCACTCGGGTGCATGGACGTTCACCACCACCGTTCGGGCCGTGCCAGGCTGGTCGATCCGAAGCCGAACCATCGAGCGAGACTGGGAAACGACGGTCCTGCGCGCAGAGCCGCCGACAGATGGACGCTGCTCTGTTGCAGTCGGTGCCAGTCATGCCACCTGGGTTCGGCCGCTGCCGCGCGACGCCACAAAGATCAGAGTCGGCGCTCACTCGGCCTTTTTTGCTGAGGGAGTCTGGCCCAACGGAGGCGGGGCAATGCTGTGGTGGGAGTATGCCGACGCCGCCTTGGTAATCATCGAGTGCGGCGATCTCAGCATGCCAAGGAAGACGTTACCCAAGATAGCCAGCCGCGTCGTTCTAGTAGCCGATTCAGTCCTACTGCCCTACCGCATTCGATCACTCCCCCGGCACTACCAGGTGACATCGATCACCAAGGGATTGGTCATCAATTCCACAGTGGCCTATCTCACCCGCAATGACTATCCAGAAGGCATGCTGCAGATCAGCATCCGCTATCCAGCCGGTCTGCCGATGTACGGGGTGAGCAATTCAGCCCTGCTGCCCCGTTACGCCAGTGGCAGATATGGGGCCGTATGCCGGCCGTTCGGCGACAGCCACATTTGTGTACGCGGCGAGATCAACACTCCGGGCCCGATCGACATTGCAGACCAACGCGCCGCACTTTCAGTGATCGATCAGATTGCCACCCAGCTGGAACTTGCCTCCAGCCCGACTGATGTCACCAGCTGGTTCGACGCGCGGGACGCCTTGCCATCCTGAGCTAGGAATTTCCGAGTCAGCGGCGACGGCCGAAGGCGATCACGGCGACCAATCCGATGATGAAGATCACACCAAGCACCGTGCCCTCGACACCATGCCCGGTAGCGATCAAATAGACGCATGCTGCAAGGAATGCGAGGGTGATCACAACGCCGTAGATGAGGCCCAGCGAGTTGAGCCGCACTTCGCGCTGATCAAGGGCGGCGATGCGATCTAGCTCCTTCTCGATCACTGCACGTGTCTCGGCATCAGCTTCCGCATAGACCTGCAGCGGATCCTGATAACGGTCGTATCGGGATGGCCGCTCGGTCATAGCTGCTCCTCGTTTCGCGGTTGATCAAAAAATTCTCCGGTGGGTTGGCCACCTTCCGCCGGCGGCGGTGACTCCTCGGGGCTGCTGACCAGGTCAACCATCTGCTGCAAGGCCAGCCCTACCCGCTCGGGCGCAACGGATGGATCGACAGCCTCGATACGTCCGATGGCATGCTCAAGCCGGCCTGCCACGCTGTAATGAAGACGCGGGTAACTCAGCGGCGCGTACAGATAACTGAATCCGGTGAGCAAGGCACCCACAGGTGAAGCGGCCGGGGCCTTGGGTGGGGGCGCCGTCAGGCGGCGCGGAGTAAGGCGTGGACGGCGCGGACTGGAGGGGATGACGAATACGAGCAGCACGGTGAGGATCACCAGCGCGCTCCCGACTCCGATGAGGAGCCAAGCCCCGGTCGGCACGTGCACCTCCTCACGCCCAGCCTAATGTCGTGCTACCACGACATTAGTCAGCGCGACCGGGGACTGCTCACCGACGCGCGGCGGCTGGTGCTGGCGATATGTCTGCACTGTCAGCTCTAGAAGCGCGCGGGCTCGACGTATTCTCCCCATTCGGCGCGCAGGGCGTTGCAGATTTCGCCGAGCGTGGCTTCGGCTCGGGCGGCCGCGAGCATCGGTTCGATCATGTTGCCGTCGGTCCGC
>JBKPEY010000035.1:0-3651 GCA_046744405.1 Actinomycetota bacterium | reverse complement strand
GTCGAAGGAGCGCGTGATGAGTGATCGAACCTGGACGATTGGCGAACTCGCCGAGGAGTTTGACACAACGCTGCGAACCATCCGGTTTTACGAGGATCGCGGGCTTCTTGCCCCGGAACGCCGGGGCAGCACTCGGATCTTCCACGACCGGGACCGAGTACGGCTCCAGCTCATCCTGCGCGGCAAGCGGCTTGGCTTCACCCTCGATGAGATCGCGCACGTGATCAACATGTACGACGAAACTCCGGGCGAGCGTGGCCAGCTCGCATTTCTGATTGCCGACATCGGCAAGCGCCGCGAGGCGCTTTGGGCGAAGCGCCGGGACCTCGATGAAGCGATGGCTGAGCTAGATGATCTTGAAGAACGCTGCCGAGTCGACCTCGAGCGGCTCAGCGAATCTCGCTGACAACAAGCGCGGTGTTACTCCAAGGCGAGGGACGCTGCGGCGTCCTGCTGACCAGTGACGTCCCACAGATGATGGATCACATCGTGCAGGAAGTACTGCAGAAATGTTGCGACCGTGAACTCGGCACCGTCGGATCTCCTGCCCCGTCGGCTGTACTGCTCAGGCGTGAGTGACTGGATCCTGGCGACAAAGCGCTGCGCCGCAGCCTCCAGTTCGTCTGCTACGACCTCGGGATCTTGTTCGCTGTAGGCCTCATTGATCGCTGTCTCATCCTGATTCCAGTACGCGAAGGTCGGGTCGTCTTCGTTGAGCATCTGGACAAGGCGGGCATCGAAAAGCTGGTAGACGTCGCGTACATGTGCACCGTATTCAAGCGGAGACCAGACATCAGGCTGCGGACGTGCCGTGACGGCAGGACTTGACCGCAAGATCTGAACCCATTCCTCAGCCGTGACGAATGCTCGCTGAGCGAAGTCCTCGGGCTTGATGTCTCCGGCCGACAAACCGCATTGGTCGCATTGCCGGGTCAGCACCCATGTCCAGTCTTTGGTGTCCGGTTGAGGCTGCACTGTGTCCGAAGGTGGTTGCACGACAAGAAGCCTAGTGCGATGGCGCCGAGCCAACTGCGCTTTATGCGGGCCCCTGCAATGTCCACAAGGCAGGCACCTCCACTGTGGAGAAGTTGATCACTTCGGTGCATGAATCGACTTGTTTTGTGGACAGCACAGTGGACAACAAAATTGTTCGGTTTTCTTTTCTGGATTCGGTTGCGGGCACCTCCGGGAGGCTGTAGAAATCTCTTACGCACTTCTGCAAGGGAGGGCGCGACTGGGACAGAACCGAGGATTCGCACGGTGAGGTGACTCACCGCAGCCGCCGGTGACGGGTGGCTGGGATCCATCGGATCCCCCGGTCAGCTGGAGACGTCGCTTCAACTCCGGCTACCTAGTGGGCCCCTGCAACTCATACTTGGAGGGGCCCACGCTAATTTCTGAGGTTGGCTGCTCGCGCACCTTTTCTAAGGTTGGCTGCTCGCGCATCGCACGCGTTGGATCCGCCTACTTCGTCGTCTCTCGCGGAGGAAACTACGCCTCCGCTCCCTCCTCCTCACCACGGCGGGCGCGCGATTTCCGACGTCGCAGCCTACGGACCAGTCTCCATCTCCGACCCGGCGCGCGATCTGGGTTCGCGTACCCGTCGCTAGGCTCCGCCGGGAGCCATCGAGTTTGCTCGTACGGCACTAGAGTTGGCCGGTGGGGGCGCTCTCGATGGGGAGGATGCGTGGGAATCAGCAAGGTGCTCGTCGCCAACCGCGGCGAAATCGCCGTTCGCGTGATCCGCGCCGCGAGCGACGCCGGGCTGACCAGTGTCGCGATCTACGCCGACCAGGACTCCGACTCCCTGTTCGTCTCACTTGCCGATGAGGCGTACGCGCTGGGCGGCACGACTCCAGCGGAGACCTACCTCGACATTGCAAAGATTCTGAGCGTCGCTGCACGCAGCGGAGCCGACGCAATCCACCCGGGTTACGGCTTCCTTGCCGAGAACGCAGCATTTGCCAAAGCGGTGATCGCCGCCGGCCTGATTTGGATCGGGCCACCGCCAGATGCCATCGAGGCTCTGGGCGACAAGGTGGAAGCTCGGCACATCGCGCAGAAGGTCGGCGCTCCCCTCGTGCCAGGCACGTCCGACCCGGTCGACGACGCCGATGCTGTGGTCGCCTTCGCCAAGGAGTACGGGCTGCCGATTGCGATCAAGGCCGCTTTCGGCGGTGGTGGTCGCGGTCTCAAGGTCGCCCGCGAGATGAACGAGATTCCGGAACTCTTTGAGTCTGCGACCCGCGAGGCAGTCGCAGCATTTGGCCGCGGCGAATGCTTCGTCGAACGCTACCTGGACAAGCCGCGGCATGTTGAGACCCAGTGCCTTGCTGACAGCCACGGCAACGTCGTAGTGATCTCGACCAGGGACTGTTCACTGCAGCGCCGTCATCAAAAGCTGGTTGAGGAAGCGCCCGCCCCGTTTCTCTCCGCCGAACAAATAGAGCGCCTTTACTCCTCCTCCAAGGCGATCTTGGCTGAAGCCGGCTACGTAGGAGCTGGCACTTGCGAATTCCTCGTCGGACAGGATGGGACGATCTCGTTCTTGGAGGTAAATACCCGACTTCAGGTGGAGCATCCGGTATCGGAGCAGGTCAGCGGACTCGACCTCGTTCGCGAAATGTTCCGGATCGCACAGGGTGAACCGCTGGGATATGAAGATCCCGCCGTCAACGGACATTCCATCGAGTTCCGGATCAACGCCGAGGATCCGGGCCAGAACTTTATGCCGGCACCTGGGACACTGACGACCTGGCGCCCGCCGTCGGGACCTGGCGTCCGAATCGACGAGGGCTACCTCAATGGCATGACCGTGCCGGGCAGCTTCGACTCCTTGGTCGCCAAGATCATCGTTACCGGCGCAACGCGGCAGCAGGCAATCGAGCGCTCACGCCGCGCATTGAAAGAGCTCGTAATCGAGGGCATGCCAACCGTCGTTCCTTTCCATCGCGCCGTTCTCGAGGACCCCGCATACACCGCCGAGGACGGCCACTTCGGCGTACACACCCGCTGGATCGAGACAGACTTCACTGGTCAGATTCCGCCGTATGCCGGCAATCCCGGCGAAGCTCCCGAACCACTTCAGCGCTCCAAGGTGATCGTCGAGGTCAACGGCAAACGGCTAGAGGTCATGATCCCGGCCGGCCTTGGTATGGCCAATGGATCCGGCGGCGGCACCCAACCAAAGAAGCCGGTCAGGCGGCAAGGTGGCGGGACTACCAAGACCTTGTCAGGCAATGCCTTGACCTCCCCAATGCAGGGCACCATCGTCAAAGTCGCAGTCGCCGAGGGCGACTCTGTGCAGGCTGGCGAGCTTGTCGTCGTCCTCGAGGCGATGAAGATGGAACAACCACTGACCGCCCATCGCAGCGGCACCGTAATGAACCTCAAAGCCCAGGTCGGCGCAACCGTTACCAGCGGCTCAGTTCTATGTGAAATCGTCGATTGATCACGAAATATCCATGAGCTGACCCAACCGGTTGTTAGCCATAGCTCAAAGAATTCGCCGCGGTCTAAAAGGTGGGTAAGAAGACGCTTTCACAAGGGGAAACCACAGAACGCGCGGGCACACTGTGACCCATGGAACTCCTTGTTCTACTGGTTGTCGTGGCAGTTATCGTCGGTGGCGCTGCGCTCTACCGACGGCAC
>JBKPEY010000183.1:0-2673 GCA_046744405.1 Actinomycetota bacterium | reverse complement strand
CCGCCCGTCATAGTGACCGGTACGCTTCCGCGAGTGAGGAATGGGCGGACCGTCACCGTAGGGATCATCGGCGGTGGGCAGCTGGCGCGGATGATGCACGCCGCGTCGATCGGTTTGGGCATTCACGTGCGGTTACTGGCTGAGACAGCCGATTCCTCGGCAGCTCAGGTGGTGCACGACGTCATGGTCGGGGACTACACCGACCCGACCACGGTGCGTAGTTTTGCGGCTGACTGCGATGTCGTGACCTTTGACCACGAGCACGTGCCCACCGGGCTGCTTCGTGATCTTGAGTCAGCCGGTGTGGCTGTTCGTCCCGGGCCAACCGCGCTTGTGCATGCTCAGGACAAGGCGATCATGCGCGATCGATTGACTGCCTTGGGCGCTCCATGTCCTACCAGCCGGGTGGTAGCGGACGTCGCAGCCTTGACCGCGTTCGGCGACGAACAAGGTTGGCCGATTGTGGCGAAGACCTCCCGTGGTGGATACGACGGCAAGGGGGTGTGGCGGCTGGACTCCGCAGCCCAGGCGGCTGAGCCTTTCGAGCGCCGAAGTGAGGGCGTACAAATCATCGGTGAAGAATTCGTCGACTTCTCCCGTGAGTTGAGCGCCCTTGTCGTGCGATCGCCGTCGGGGCAAGCGGCGGCGTACCCAATCTCGGAATCCGTGCAACGAAATGGCATCTGCGTCGAGACGACAACTCCAGCGCCGGGTCTGGACAACGAGCAGGCAACCGCCGCACAGCAGTTGGCGCTGATGATCGCTCATGACCTCGGCGTGGTGGGGATGCTTGCTGTGGAGCTGATGCAACGCTCCGACGGATCCGTTGTGGTCAACGAGCTCGCCATGCGCCCACACAACACCGGCCACTGGACAATCGACGGCGCCCGCACCTCGCAATTCGAAAACCATTTGCGTGCCGTCCTCGACCTACCGCTCGGCGACCCGAGCAGCAAGGAGACCTGGACGGTCATGGTGAACGTGTTCGGCGGCAGCATTGATGATCTTCCGTCGGCGCTGTTGCATTGCTTTGCGCGTGATCGGCGGTTGCGGGTGCAGCTGTATGGCAAGCAAATCCGCCGCGGCCGCAAGGTGGGCCATGTCACGGCCTCCGGAGATGATCTTGAGCAGACACGGAAGAGGGCGCGGCATGCCGCGGCGTACCTGATGGGAGATGCCAATGCCTGATCAGACTGGGCCTGATGAGATTGGGCCTGATGCCAGGTCCGGGTCGCGTGTCGGAATTGTGATGGGTTCTGATTCAGACTGGCCGGTGATGGGCGCCGCCGGGCAAGCTTTGCGCGAGTTCGGTGTGTCATTCGAAGCCGATGTGGTCTCGGCACATCGCATGCCCGACGCCATGATCACCTATGGGCGTGCAGCTCACACCCGTGGACTCCAAGTGATCATTGCCGGGGCAGGAGGCGCGGCGCACCTGCCGGGCATGCTGGCATCGGTCACACCGTTGCCGGTGATCGGGGTGCCGGTCCCGCTGAAATATCTCGACGGCATGGATTCCTTGCTCTCGATCGTTCAGATGCCCGCGGGGGTGCCGGTGGCAGCCGTCGCGATCGGCAACGCCCGTAACGCAGGTCTGCTAGCCGTACGCATCCTCGCGGCGAGGGACCCGGACTTGCGTCAGCGGATGATCAATTTTCAAGATCAGCTTCGACAGACCGCCGAGGCCAAGGGTGCAGCGGTACGAATGAACGCCCAGGACCAGGTCAGCGGGTCGGGCTAGTGGCAGGGGCCTTTCAGGAATTGATCATGGGTGCCGGCCTGCTGGCCAGAGGACTACGTCTGATGGCAGCCCGGCCACGACTGTTCCTCCTCGGAGCGATCCCACCAGCGATCACCTCGGTGATCTTCACCGGGGTGCTTGTGGCACTGATCACTCAGCTTGATCCGGTCGTCGACTGGCTGACCCCGTTCGCCGACCGCTGGGGTAGCGGGGCAGCGACCACCGTTCGGGTGCTCGTTGGCGCCGGACTGGTCGCCGCAGTCGTGTTGTTCATGGTGCTCACGTTCACGATGTTGACTCTCGCGCTCGGATCGCCGTTGTACGACAAGTTGTCTGAGTCGGTCGAGCGAGAGTTCGGTGAGGTGCCTGAACTTACCGAGAGTGTGGCACGAGGAATGTTTCGTGCGCTGCGGCAAGCTCTGGGTCTTATTGCGGTATCGGCACTTGGCGCCCTTCTGCTCTTTGCAACGGGATTCATACCTGTCGTTGGACAGACCGTAGTGCCGGTGATTTCGGCGATCTTCGGCGGCTGGATGCTGGGAATCGAGCTGGTCGGATCACCGTTCGAGAGACGCGGCCGGCTACGGCTAGTGGATCGCCGAGCCGCGATGCGGTCGCGCCGTCTTCGAGTCCTTGGTTTCGCGGTCCCCACGTTCTTACTGCTGGCCATTCCCTTCGCCGCAGTGGTGGTTTTTCCGATTGCCACCGCAGGCGGCACCCTGCTCGCCCGACAGCTGCTCGGCGAGGCCACGTAGTGTGACCACAAAAGCCAATCGAAAGGGGAAGTCGTCATGCCTGAGTTGTCGGTTCAGCTGTACACCCTGCGCAAGGCCCTGGAGCAGGATTTCGACGGAACGTTGCAACAGCTCGCCGACTTCGGCTTCACCCAGGTGGAGCCATTCCAGCTCGTTGCGTATGGGGATCGGCTACGC
>JBKPEY010000008.1:0-1823 GCA_046744405.1 Actinomycetota bacterium | reverse complement strand
AGGAAGAACAACAATCCTGACAGGCCAAGAGCTACCGCCCCAATCCGTGCGAAGCGGCGCAAGTCCATGCGGTGATTGGTACTCGCCGTGCCGGCCATAGCTTGTCCTTTCAACGAATCCGATCTCACCCCAGATGACAATACGGCACGTCTCGTCACGTCACAAGACGCAACGGTTCGTCTTTCTGCTATTCTCAGAAACCGTGGTAGCTCGACGCGAACCGGATCCGACGCGGCGCAACGCTCGGGCGCACACAGCGATCCTTGAAGCAACGCGGAACCTGATAGGCAATATCGGCTACGACCGAATGTCGATCGAGGGCATCGCCGCAGCTGCGGGCGTCGGCAAGCAAACTATCTACCGGTGGTGGCCGTCTAAGGCAGCTGTTGTCTTGGACGCCTGGGCGCCCGAGGTGCAACAGCACCTCACCTTTCCCAACACCGGAGATCTGGCAGCTGACCTTAAGACCGAGCTCAAGTCGGCGAGCGACCTCAGCAACGACCCGGACTTCGGGCCGTCGTTCCGGGCCCTGGTTGCCGAGAGCCAGCATGACCAGACGTTGGCCACCCAGCTGCTAGAACGCATCTTCTGGCCACGAGTCGCGGCCGCGAAGGAGCGCCTCAGAGCGGCGCAAGCCGACGGACAATTAGCAGCGGCTATTGACTTGGATCTTGCCGTCGATCTGCTCTACGGCGCGTTCTATTACCGATACCTGTTGCGCGCGGCCCCCCTCACTCACGAGCACGCCGAGGCGGTGGTGGATGCTGTTCTCAGTGGCATCGGCTCACGCAAACTTCCGACCAATGCTGGGTTTTGAACGTCGGAAGCGGCCGGCCGCTGTCGGAAGCCCGTCATTGGTCGGAAATTCGACTTTCGCTGATTACTCCGAATCCGCTCGCAGCAGATTGAGTACGGCCCCTTCGATCTTTCCGTGCGTGGTGCCGTCAGAAAGATCAGTATCGCTTGCGGCCACCTCTGGAGAGATCGTCACGCCGTCGTTGAAAAGATCGACGACACGGGGATCCACATAGGACGCGCGGGCGACCGCGGGCGTGTTTCCGAGGTAGCCAGCCACCTCCTTCATCGCATTCGAAACGGCACGCTTACGGGCCCTCATCGTTTTCGCGCTCTCGTTCGCTTCGGCCAACACCACTTCGGCGATCACTGTGCCGTGCCAGGTGCGGAAGTCTTTGGCCGACATCTCATCGCCAACATGGGTTTTGATATAGCTGTTGATGTCGGTGGAGCTGACGTCCCGCCAGTGCCGTCCGTCCTTGTATGCAAGAAGTTCCGGCCCGCCACCACGTCGCGCCAGCAGATCGCGTACCGCTTGCCGGACAAGATCATCGGCAAGCGCGACGTAGCGTTCCTGACCGGACTTGGCAACGTAGTTGAAGATCACCGAGCCGTTCTCGATCGAGACGTGCTCCTTGTGGATCGTTGCCAGACCGTAGCTGTTGTTGGCCTCGGCATACGCCTCGCCGCCGATCCGGAAGAAGCCAAGATCAAGAAGTCGGAAGGCGGTGCCCAGCGCACGCTCGTACGGCATCCCCTCCAGCTGCAGGTCCTGCGCTACCGTCTGCCGGGCCGCTGGCAGTCGGGCGGCAACTTCCAGCACTCGGTCGTGCTTCAGTCGATCCCGCTTCAGCCGCCACTGCTCGTGATAGAGGTATTGCCGCCGGCCAGCGTCGTCCACGCCGACCGCCTGGAGGTGTCCGTTGGGTACCGGGCAGATCCACACCTGCTCCCAAGCGGGCGGAATCACCAGCAGCTTGCAGCGCTGAATCTGTTCGGAGTCAAGGCGATTACCGGACTCATCCAGA
>JBKPEY010000432.1:0-3856 GCA_046744405.1 Actinomycetota bacterium | reverse complement strand
ATCACACCTTCGGCGCTAGCAAGAGCTCGACTTGCGCCATCCGCGGATCGTGATCAGCCCTTGATGCCCGTCTCCGCGATACCTTGAACCAGATGCACTGGAGGAAAGCGAAGACCAGTACCAGCGGCGCGATAGACACGTTGGCGGCCAGCAACAGCTCATGCAGGTTGATCGTTTGCGCGGTCAGGAAGGTGCTTCAGCGCGACGGCTGAGATGATCAACGCCAGATAGCGCAATACCGCTACCACAAACGCCGCCGACGGTCACCAGGCGCCGCTTGGGCGGCGCGGCCGTTTCCCGTGCGTCCGGCTTGTTCTGCCACTGTCGAGATCGGCGCGCTCACTGTGCCCTCCCGAAGCCGAAGATCCGCCCTTGTGCCAGAGTCAACACCATGATCAACAGCGCCAAGATCACCGCGCCGGCCGTGCCGTGTCCGAAGTCCTGATTGAACTGTGCGGTGTAGTACAGGTACACCAGCGGGGGCGAGTGAAGGAGGAGTTTGGCAAGCAGGTTGAAGAACTCGTCGAACGCCTGGTAGGCGTTGATCAACACCTTGGCGTAGCCCGTCACCGCCTGCTGGGTGCCGGCCTCACGGTACTGGTGGTACCACTGGTTGAGCGCCGGTTTGGGCCCGCTGCGACCCTGGGATGCCTGGCCGTCCTGATCGCCAGAAAGCCCTGAATTGCCGCCGCCACATGCGGCTAGCAGCCGCGCACCGCCGAGTGCAGTGCCTCCCAGGCCGAGCCCGCGCAAAACCGGCGGCGATCGAAGCTCTGTCCAGTCATGGTTCACTTCCTTGTGAATTTGGCGATTCGGCGTACTGAACGACGGCGGGCAGCATGTTGGCTGCCAAGAAAAAGCCCGCCGCTTCTTGTGAACCGTTAGCCCGAGGTGGTCACGTGTCCATGAAAGTTGAACCGCTTCAGAATCGCGGTTGGCAAGGTATAGCCTGCCCGCATGACGGAGTCGCAGGCTCGGGTGGATTCCGGAAATGGCGACCTCGACCGGCCCAGCAATCCGCGCATTCAAGATGTCGCGCGGCTCGCCGGCGTTGCGATTGGCACTGTCTCGAATGTCCTCAACAACCCTGACATTGTCACCGAGCAGACCCGCCTCAAGGTGGAAGCTGCAATAGCGGAGTTGGGCTTTGTTCGCAATAGCGCCGCTCGAGCGCTCGCGGCGCGACGGACCGATACTGTCGGCTTGGTTCTTATCGACATCGGGAACTCGCTCTTCGTCGACATCGCGCGCGGGGCGGAGGCAGCGGCAGCGCAAGCTCAGCTGAAACTGCTTCTCGCCAACAGCGACAGCACTCGGACCAAGCAGGACAACTATCTCGAGCTCTTCGACCAAGCCCGAGTTGCCGGGGTCTTGCTGACTCCTCTCGAAGAGCCTCTTGACGCGGCACATGCCGTCATTGGCCACGGGCGCCCCGTGGTTCTCGTGATTGCATCGTCGCCAGACCCACTCACATGCAGTGTCATGATCAACGAGGAACTTGGCGGCTATCTCGCTGCCACCCATCTCCTCCATCGAGGTGCGCGAAGGCTGGTCTACCTAGCTGGCTGTCCGGAGCTGCGACTCATCCGTCGGCGCCTGGCCGGCGTCGAGCGGGCCGTTGCCGAAGCAGGCGCCAGTCTCGAAGTGGTGGAAGCGCCCAACCTCGAGATCGGGACTGGTCGCGAGGTCGGACGCCAAGTCTTACTGGCCCAGTCAGTGGATGGGGTGGGTGTGTCCTTCAGATCTGATGGCCGTCGGCGTAATCCAGGCGGCGACAGACCTCGAAATCCGGGTACCCGATGAATTGATTGTCGTCGGCTACGACGACAATCACTTCGCCTCTGAGAGCAGCATCCCGGTGTCCACCGTGCATCTGCCGGGGTATCGGATGGGTGAGCTGGCCATCGAATTGCTCCTCGGGGAGATCCACCAGGGCTCTGGGCACGTGCACCGAACGGTCATGCTGGATCCGCACCTGATCGCAAGAAGCAGCACCTCGCGTTAACCGAAAGGAACTCATGTCGCTTACCTGGTCGGCACTGCCCGTCGCCTCTAACGAGGACTTCGCGGGAGCGCCACTGCTACGGACCGAATTCGTGTTGGAGGAAGGTCATGGGCCAATCGCCCGGGCCACCTTGCACGCCACAGCACACGGGATATTCGAGGCCTACCTCAACGGCCAACCCGTCTCCGATGATGTGCTGAGCCCTGGGTGGAGCAGTTATGAATGGCGGCTGCGGTACGGCAGTTACGACGTGACATCGCTTCTTCAGCCCACCTCTGTCCTCGGGATCGCACTGGGCAATGGCTGGTTTCGGGGTCGGCTGGGCTGGGGCGGCGGCCGTGCCTATTACGGTGAGGAGCTAGCCGCGCTGGCACAGCTCGAGATCGAATTCGCTGACGGGCATCGTCAAATGATCACCACCGATGAGAGTTGGACGGCGGGCCCCTCGGCGGTCGTGTCCAACGACCTGTATGACGGAGAGACGATCGACGCCCGCCGCTACTCGGAAGCCTGGCTGCAGCCAGGCTTCGCCGACAACCGTTGGACTGGAGTGCACGCTGCCGATCTCGACCTAGCGACCCTCACTTCGTACATCGGCCCGCCGGCTCGCCGTCAGGAGGAGTTGCAACCGATCAAGATCTGGACCTCGCCAGCTGGTAAGACTCTGGTCGATTTTGGGCAGAACCTGGTGGGTTGGTTACGGCTCAACGCCCGCGGGCCAGCCGGCACGATGATCACTGTTCGACACGCCGAGGTTCTGGAACATGATGAACTTGGCACCCGCCCATTGCGGACAGCAGAAGCGACCGACCGCTTCATTCTCAGTGGCGGCGACGACGTGTTCGAACCGACATTCACCTTCCATGGCTTCCGCTACGTCGAAGTCGATGGGTGGCCCGGTGAGCTCACCGCCGATGCCATCACCGCTGTCGTCGTCTCCTCCGAATTACAGCGGATCGGTGAATTCGAGTGCTCCGACCAACTGCTCAATCAACTACATCGCAACGTCGTCTGGGGTACGCGCGGCAATTTCCTCGATGTGCCGACCGACTGCCCCCAACGAGACGAGCGGCTCGGCTGGACAGGTGACATCGCGGTCTTTGCACCAACGGCCGCTTACCTCTTCGATGTGGAGGACTTTCTCCGCGACTGGCTCGCAAACCTTGCTGCCGAGCAACGGGCGGCCAACGGAATGGTGCCGTTCGTCGTACCTGACGTCTTGAAATACATTGAGCGGCCTGCCCACCATCCGGCTGCGGAGACTACGGCCATCTGGAGTGACGCAGCGGTGTGGGTCCCGTGGGCGCTCTGGCAGGCGTACGGGAATCTGCAGGTCCTCAGCGACCAGTTCGATTCGATGGTTGCGCACGTTCACCGGATCGAATCATTGCTGTCGCCGACTGGACTGTGGGACACCGGCTTCCAATTCGGTGACTGGCTGGACCCCACCGCGCCGCCTGACGAGCCGGCTGCTGCCAAAGCTGACAAAGGTGTGGTCGCGTCAGCGTGCCTTTATCGGGACGCGCGGATTCTGACCGACATCGCAGAGCTTCTCGGACGAAGCGAGGAAGCAGCGGAGTTCACGGCGCTAGCCGAACGCACGCGGGCCGCGTTTGATGATCATTACGTCAACGACGACGGCACAATCCACAGCGACGCCCAGACGGCGTACACCTTGGCCATAGCGTTCGGACTCCTCGACGAACAGACTGAAGAGCTGGCGGGAAAGCGACTGGCAGAACTAGTGGCCGAGAGCGGCTACCGCATCCAAACAGGTTTTGCCGGCACTCCATACATCATGGACGCGCTAAGTGCCACGGGTCATTTCGATGAGGCCTATCGTCTGCTGCT
>JBKPEY010000222.1:0-11459 GCA_046744405.1 Actinomycetota bacterium | reverse complement strand
GAGCACGGGGGAGAGCGGTGAACGCTCGGAACGAGGTGCTGGCCCGAATTGCGCTCGCCCATCGCGCCGCACCACCGCCGGACCTGCCGTATGAGGAGATCAGTCGGGATTATCGGACTACCTCAGATTTCTCAGCGGAGGCGCTGACTGAACTCTTGATCGATCGGCTGGTGGACTATCGGGCACTGGTCCGGGAGTGCGCAGTCGATGATCTTGCAGGAACGATCGCTAGTGCGCTCACCGACCGCGGCATCCAGACGATCGTGGCACCATCGGGGTTGGATTCTTCCTGGACGGAAGATCTTTCACTGGAGGTGCTCACTGAGGGAGTAGCGTCCGATGATCAATTGAGCGTCGCGCAACTGGAGACCGCCGACGGCGTGATTACCGGCTGCGCCGTGGCGATCGCCGAGACCGGGACGTTGATCTTGGACGGCTCACCGGGGCAGGGTCGGCGGGTGCTCACCCTCATTCCCGACTATCACCTCTGCGTGGTATTCGCTGATCAGGTCGTTGCCGACGTGCCGCAAGCGCTGGCGCGACTGGAGGCTGCCCGGCCGCTGACCATGATCAGCGGTCCGAGCGCCACCAGCGACATCGAGCTGAATCGGGTCGAGGGTGTGCACGGGCCGCGGACGCTCGAGGTGATCATCGTTGGCCCTTCGACAGGCTCAGGGCACATTCAAAGGAGCAGGTGATGCCGCGGTATTGCCTTCTGGGACACGTCGATCCAAGCCGCCTTGATGAGTATCGCGAGGCGCATAGCGCCGTTTGGCCCGAGCTGCTGAAAGCGCTACGCGACGCTGGCTGGCGTAACTACTCGCTGTTTCTACGCGATGACGGTCTGTTGATCGGCTACGCCGAAGCGGACGATCTTGCCGCCGCGCAGGAGAAAGTGGCCCGCACCGAGGTCAATACCCGCTGGCAAGCCGCGATGTCACAGCTATTCCAGACTGAGGGTGCTCCCGACGAAGCTTGGGAGATGATCCCGGAGGTCTTCAATCTCGAAGATCAACTTCTGGCGCACGGCCGCTGATCACCAAAGCAGCTATCCCCGGTCATCCTCTGCAGAGCCGAGGTACTCAGCACCAGCATCTCGGGAGGACACGGCCATCCTGGGCTCGCTCGGCATGAAGCTGAAGTACTCGGGTTGCAGGTGCTGAACGTCGGTCATCAGCCACATCCACCCCTGCTTTGGGTTGAACCTCAGTGACAGCACTCCAGTGTTGTCCCACCAACCGAGCCGGGTGAATCCGCGGTAGGCAGCGAGCTGGGTTGGCGTATCGAGTCCGGCTACGGCGGTGAACATCAGGTGAGCGAGCCACACCTTGTTGATGCCGCCATGTGCGACGACCACAATCAGCCGCTCGGTTCGCCCCTCCAGATAGCGGCGCATCTCCTCTGCCCGCTGCCACAGATCGTAAAGGTTTTCTTCGTCCGAATAATGGGTGTCAGGTTGGTCTGCGACCGCAAGGGCAGCATGCTGAATGTTCCGCGCTCGAGGATCGTCAAACCGCAGTCCCTGCAACTCGGATGGAACATCTATCTCTCGCAGGAGCGACGCGTGGTCGCGCACTTCGGGGTCGTCTGCGGGCACGTCGACCCATGATGAGCCCTTCCACACCGGAATGACGTGCGGTGCCTTGGTTGCCGCAGCTATCGCGCCTGCGGTGCTGCGCGCTCGCAGATAGCTACTGCTTACGATCACGTCGACGGGCAGCTCCACAAGGCGTTCTGCCAGACGACGGGCGGCCTCGGTGCCGAGCTCGGTCAGCGGGTCGGAGTCGTACTGATTGCCGGCCTGGAAGGTGTTGGTCGCATTGGTTTGGCTTTCGCCGTGGCGAATAACGATGAATTGCTGGTGATCAGTCATGACGCCATCCGATTCACGAGCGAGCTGATGAATTCGTGGGTAACTTCAACGTCGATGGTGTCCGTCTCATTGCTATCCAAGCGATCTTGCCGGACTTCGGCTTGCAGCAGGGCTTGCACCAGCTGGGCCGTGAGCAAGGACTCCTCGGCAACCTTGTCTGGGTAAGACTCCCAGAATCCGGCTAGCAGTTCGCGGTCACGCGTGAGCGCCGCCGGTGGTTCACTCTCCCGGCGATCGCGAAGCTCGTTGAATGCGACGTTGTTCATCATCGGCGCGATGTCCCACGAAGGATCACCGCTCAGGGGGTTGGGATCAAAGAGCCCGACGGTGATCGGGCGATAGCTATATACCCCGACGTTGCGAATCGTCACATCACCATGCAGGAAGCGGCCCTCCGCCACGAACGGGCACGCCCGCATGAAGCCGCGTACTGACTGAATCTGATCATCGTCGATGCCGACTTGCTGTACGAAGTCGGCGTAGTTCACAAAGAAGTCCTCTAGATAGGCGCTCCAGCTCTGGTATGTGCGTTCGCTTCCCGGCGAGTCACCGAAATTGCCGAAGCCCGTACGATCCACCGCCTGATGCAGATGATGCAGTTCGGTGCCGAGTGCCCGTCCCAGCTCCCGAGCGCTCTGCTGCGACCGCTCGAGGAACTTAGCTGCGGTCTCGATGACATCACCGTCGTCATTCTTTAAGGCGGCGAGGAGGAGGTACTTGATCGGCGGTTCTCCTGACGATGGCACGGTACCCACGCCCAGCACTTCCGGAACGCGGTCGGTGTAGGGCTTCCAGGATCGCAATGCCCGTGCCTCAGCTTCGAGGCCCTCGCTGTTCAGCTTGACGACGACGTCACCATTCGGACTCTTCACCAGGTAGGTGGCCGCGTCGACGCCACCTCCCATGGAGTCGATCTGATCAGGTTCCAGCTGATCAAGGTCTGGTAGTTCAGGGAACTCTCCACTTTCTTCCAGCAGCCACCTCAGATGGGCCTCTGCCTCCTGTTGCAGCTGATCCTGTGAAGCCTCGCTAGCCTCGGCCATGATCATCTTCCCCCGCAGCCGTGATGCCTTCGCTCAGAAGCAACGCGGTGGCGGTTCCGGTGTCTGTCAACAGGACATTGATCCAGCCGCCAAGTACAGCAGCGTGAATGGCACTGTGCTTGCTCTCTCCGCCGGCGATGCCAATCCGTCGTGGAATCTTGCGCAGGGTATCGGGGTCGATGCCGACCACTCGTTCGTCAAGATCGCTGGGTACCAGGTCACCCGCAGCGTCGAAGAACCGTTGGCACACATCGCCAACCGCGCCGGCTGCATGCAGTCTGTCTTGATCAGCGAGGTCTGCAGCATTGCCGCTGGCGCGCAAGAGCGGCGACGGTGGCAGGCTGCCAATGCCTGCAAGGACCGTAGTGAGGCGCGCCCACTCCTTGGCGACTGATTCCATCGCTGGGTTGTCCAGCAGATTTTCTCGCATAGTCCTGTTGCCAACGAGGGCAGGAGCGGGGACGAATGTGGCTGTGGCACCAACCAGTCGAGCGAATTCGGTGAGGAGCCGATTGCCTTGGGTCTGGACGGATGCGTTTCCAAAGCCTCCCATCAGCTGAACAACACTCTCAGCCCCGGCAACTCGAAGGGGTCGCATCCGATCCACAACGGCCAACAGCGTTTGGCTCCAGCTGGAGATCCCAAGCCGCTCGCCGCCCGTCAGGGTGGTCTCCAGATACGTGGCGCCGGCAGATCCGAGCGCGGCAATGATGTCTTGATCACTGCCCTCGACATCGACGACGACAGCTTCAGCCAAGCCGTACCTATCCTCAAGTGCTTCTTCGATCTCTGTCTGCACGCCGGGAGCGACAGCGACGACCGTACGGACAATGCCGAGCTCAGCAGCACGCTTGAGCAGTCGTGAGACTCGCGCCTGCGACAGGTGCAAAGTTTCTGCGATGTCCACCTGGCGTATGCCGCGTTCGTGGTACATCCGGGCCACTTTGGTGATGAGCCGGAGCTGCCCGTCAGTCGGAGCTCGAGTCATGCCGCCCGGCAACGCCGCCATGGTAGGAAAGCCCTCCTTTCGATACGTCGCGCTCGCCGCGTCGGTCTCAATCCTGCCAGTTCAGTGAATATTGATGCACTGTTGCCTAGTCGGCTGCAACACGTTGCGCGGCGGTTACCCAGGCAGGTTCGCTCTCGGCGCAGATCAAAAGCGACGGCTCGTAGCGATCAAACTCAATGGGCACATAGTTCGGCGGACGATCCCCGGAGCTCAGCACCTGACCGGTGCGGGGGTCGATCAGCCAATACTTGGAGGGCACCCGACCGTCCGCGTCGAAGAACACCCAAGGGCCGCCGTGCTCGGCATAGCCGAGATAGAGCACGCCTGGATCAAGCAGACCACGGGTGTTCGACGAGACGTCCCAGCAAGGCGCAGCGCCGGCGATCGGTAGGTCATCCAAGATCTTGCCAACGAGGCCGACATAGCGGCTGCCCTCGAAGCCGAGAGCCTCCTTCCAGCCCGCGCCCTCGGCCAAGAAGTACGAGCCATGGCCAGGCTCGTTTGGGTGCAGTCGCCACTGCCACAAGCTCGCAGCGCCGTACGCGACGCCCATGAGTGCGCCCGCGCAGACATTGCACCAGGCCTCGTGACCCTGCCACCATCCCTCGGCGACTCCGCGACGACCGTTGTGCTCATAGCTCGGCTCACCATTCATGATCGGCTTCGGTGGTCGCTGTGCCCACATGGTGGCAAGACGATCAGGAACATGATCACCCATGTGTCCGGTCTGGCAGGATTGAAAGTCGAGCCAGTCGGCGTCCTGATGCTCGTCGTTGCGATGATGCGGCCGGTAGTGAATTCCGGTGGGTTGCCCATACGCATCCCAGGCCTGAATCTCCCGGCCACCGGCCTCGACCTGCGGTTCGGTCCCGGCACCATCACCACAGGGCAGATAGATCACCGGTCGGGCGCCGAAACGGGCCACGAGATATCGGCAATACCAGGCATAGTCCGCGGGTGGAACCACCGGCCCGGCGACATCAAGTCCTTTCCAGCCGAATCCATGGAAGACCGGCTGAAGTACCGGCGTAATGCCGTGGTTGATCAAAGTCTCGATGATCTTGTCGAAGTACTGGAAGTACTCGACGTTGATTTCGCCAAGTCGGCCTTCGACAAGATCATAAAAGCCGACCTCGAAACCCTCATCGACATTGCGTCCGACCGGTCCTCGCGCATTCATGTCTGGTTGGACAGTCATCAGAAACACGGCATTGAAGCCCTTGGCCCGGCGGTCCGCCGCGTACGTCTCAACGTCGGAGACTCTTGCGCGGAAAGGCATTGCCCATGCCGTGTCGAGCACAAAAAACGCTGGCGATCCGTCGGCGAAGCAGAAGCTACGGCCGGATGGGTGAACTCTCGAAAACCCGCGACGTATGGCTCGATGCGGATGATCTTCCTCGGGCGGGCCGGCGATCAAGATGCCGGATGCAGGCGTGAAGCCATGATCGGATCGGTCACTCTGAACGCTCCACCGCCACTCACCCTCCGCTTGTGTGGAGGCGAAGCGGACGCGGTAGGTCCTACCGCCATCCCAAAACACCGGGCGCCGCATTTGCCGTCCCGTCTCATGGGTGAAGATCACCCAGGCATCGACGTCGGTGTAGGCGTTGCCGGCAGCTGGACCGGTGAGGGCCATCTCGACTTCACACCACTGCGGTGCTGGCTGAGCTTCCATTCGCACTGTCCTCAGAGCTGGGAGTGAAAAGGGTCCGGTTGATCTCGCCTGCCCAGTGGTCGCGGCGCCGACGGCGTTCCTCCGAATCCACGATTGGGCGGTAAATCTGGCCATTGCTGCTATTTGGCCAGGCGTCTTGCTGGCCGAGCGCTCGCCAGGCAAGTTTCGCCGTACCGAGGGCCGAGACCTCTGCAACATCGCTAGCTTCTACCTCGCGGCCAAGAAGATCAGCCTGGGTCTGCATGACAAGCCCTGAGCTGGTAGCGCCGCCGTCCGCCCGAAAAACCTGCAGCGGGACTGATTTGTCCTCGATGACATCGACAATGTCGCAAATCTGGTGCGCTATGGCGTCCACGGCGGCGCGGGCCAGGTGTGCCCGGGCAGACCCTTCACTCATGCCGGAGATGAGAGCATGCGCGTTCCGGTCCCAATGCGGAGCCCCTAAACCAGCAAACGCTGGAACGAGAGTGACACCGCCGCTGTCGGAGACGGTATCGGCTAGGGCAACAAGATCAGCAACGCGGCCATTCGTGAGCAGATCCGCCGCCCAAGCAAGCGTTGCGCCAGAGAACAATATGTTCCCTTCCAGGGCATAAGTCGGTGAACCGCCGATGACCCAGGCCAACGTCACTGGTATCCGTGCATCGCCGGCGGAAAGGTTGGCGACCGGGGCCATGACCGACGAGCCCGTACCGTATGTGGCTTTCGCCATTCCCACCTCTGTGCACCCCTGGCCAAACAAGGCAGCATGTGAATCTGCCATCACTGCAGCAATCGGTGTGCCATCGGGCACCAGCGGGACACCTCTCGTGGTCCCGAAGCCGTGGTCCGAGGCGACAGTTGCCGGAAGCGTGGCCGCTGGCACGCCGAAGATATCGAGCAACTCGCCGTTCCAGTCCAGCTCCGTAATGTCGTAGAGCAGTGTGCGGGAGGCGTTGCCCGCCTCGGATAGATGCGCGGATCCGCCGGTCAGCTGCCACACCAGCCACGAATCGATCGTTCCGAGCCGGACATCCGCAAGCGGCACCTCTGGCGGCCTATTGTCGAGGAGCCAGCGCATCTTAGGTGCAGAGAACATTGGGTCGATGCGCAGGCCGGTTCTCCTGATGACCAACTGTCCATCTTGCTGACTAAGGGCTTGTGTGCACCAGGTTGTCGTACGACGGTCCTGCCAGCCGATCACCGGGCCCAGAGGCATCCCGGTACTGGCCTGCCAACCAACCACGGACTCTCGCTGAGTTGAGAGTGCGACGCCTTGGATCTCGGCGTCGGGTGCGCTTGCCAAGCAGGCTGCCATTGCCTCAAGCACACTCGTCCAGATGCGCGCTGCATCCTGTTCCACCCATCCAGGGCGCGGTGAGGAGATTCCGACGCGCGCCGTACCGCTTGAAACAAGACGACCAGTTGCGCTGACGAGGGCCGCTTTGGAATTCGTAGTTCCCTGGTCAATCGCCAAGATCACTTCACCTGTTGGTGTTGCCGCCACCTGCCCCTCCTGTGTGTCGACGGAAAGTCTTTCAGGTCAGCTGACCGTCTAGATTTGACAACATTGGCTGGTTTGTGAATGAATATACAGTAGCGAATGGATAGTAGCTAGAACTTAGGATGCCATGGAGAGTTCAGCCACGCGGCGCGTGATCATCGATACCGATGCGAAGAACGAGGCGGATGATCAGTTCGCGATCGTGCATGCGCTGCTCTCGCCATCCCTTGAGGTGCGCGGTCTCATCGCCGCGCACTTCGGGACCTCGCGCAGTAACCGCAGCATGGAAGAGTCTCGAGAGGAAATCGACCTACTCCTCGACCTCATGGGACTACAGCAGCAGGTGACGGTTGCGAACGGCGCACCGACGGGCATTGCTGATGAGCAGACTCCGCTGGACAGTGGGGGAGCTCAGCTGATCATCGCTGAGAGCAAGCTGGCTTCGGCCGACGAACCGCTGTTCGTAGCATTCCTCGGTCCCCTCACCGACATGGCGTCTGCGATTCTGCTCGATCCTGAGATCGTCCACCGCGCCATTGTCGTGATCTGGATCGGTGGTGTCGGCTACGGCGGTGTTGAGACCTATCCGGGCGTGGAATTCAACCTGCGCAACGACATTGCTGCGGCAAATGTCGTCTATAACTCGGGAATCACGGTCTGGCAGGTGCCCAGCAACGTCTACTCCCAAGTCTCGGTCAGTTATGCCGAGCTGGAGGAGAAGATCCGCAGCACCAGCAAGCTCGCTGACTACTTGATCAACCAAATGATCGAGTGGAACCGCACGTATTCGCCCGAACCGATCGAGTCTCGCTCATTAGGAGACTCTCCAGCCATTTCGCTGATGCTTTACCCGCGCGGCGGGAACTTCCGCATTGTCCCTGCCCCGCGATTTGGCCAGGAAGGCCATTACCTACCCGGTTCCGGACATCCGATCCGCGTCGTCGAATCAGTGGATGTCCGGTTCCTGCTTGAAGACATGTTTGCCAAGATCCGCAAGTTCGGCCGGGAAGCGGCCTTCACCCTTAATCCCAAAGGAGACTGACAATGACTGGTACCTACACTCGCCGCGGATTCCTCGGCCTTTCGGCGGCGGCGGTCGCGGCTAGCGTCGCGGCCTGCACCGGTGGGGGCACCGCGCCGGCTCCCGCCGGGGGTGGCGGCTCATCCGCCCCTGCCTCGAACAATCTGCGCGTCTTCACCTACGAGGGCAACGAGACGATCGGGCTTCTCAAGAACTTGACGAAGAAGTTCGACGAACAGAACGGCACGACCACCACCGTCGACTCGCTGCCAGGCTCGGGCGCCGCGGTGTACCCGGACAAGCTGCGCACCGAGCTCTTGGGCGGCAGCGGCCCGGACGTCTGGCGGATCTGGGGCGGGCAGCTCGGTGCCCCGTTCGTCAAGGCGAAGCAGGCCGCGGATCTGGGCCCCTATTATCAGAAGTTCGGATGGGACTCCAAGATGCCTACCACGGCGATCGAGGGGATGACGTTCGAAGGTGTGAAGGCCGGCGTCCCGTTCCTCCTAGCCGGAATAGGAGGCTGGTACAACCAGGCGATCTTCAAGAAGGCGGGCGTGTCCGCGCCGCCGAAGAGCTACGCCGAGCTCGAGGAGATGAACGACAAGATCCTCGCCAGCGGAGTCACCCCGCTGGCGACCGCAGGCAAGTACGGCTGGCACATCATGCGGCTCTACGAGTACCTGCTGGAGACCAGCGCAGGGCCGGAGCTGCATGACAAGCTCCTTACCGGAGAGGAGACCTGGGATCGCCCCGAGGTCGTGACTGCATTCACGAACTTCGTGAAATGGAAGGACAAGAAGTGGATCCCCGACGGCGCCATCGGGTTGGACCCGTCGGACGTGGAGAACTGGTACGTGCAGGGTAAGGCCGCCTATACGATCACCGGCAGCTGGACCGAGCCGGCCGGGATCCAGGCCGCCGACAAGAAGTCGTCCGACTTCGGCGTATTCCAGTTCCCGACCGACCAGAACCCGGTCCGGCACTCCGGCTTCGTTGAGGGCTACATGATGAATGCCAAGTCCGGCAACCCAGACAAGGCTGGCGCCCTGATCGACTTCCTGGTCCAGCCGGACAGCCAGAAGGCCATGAAGTACGGCAATTCGGCCGTCATCGGTGCCGAGCCCGACAAGGCGACCCTGCCGTTGTCCTACGAGTGGACGCAGGGCCCGGGTAAGCAGCCGTTCTACACCATTCAGGATCAGGCGTTTCCCAAGAAAGTGGCCGACCAATACTTCGCGATTCAGAGTGACGTGCTGCAGGGCAAGGTCACTCCGGCAGAGGCCGCAAAACAAATGCAGAGCGCAGTGTCGGCTTGGGCGAAGAGCTAATCACCGATGGGTACGACAACTCTTGAGTCGCCTGCGGTTGTGACTCCAGTCGTCCGCCGCCGTAGGAAGAAGTATGGCGGTTTGAACGCATGGCTCTTCGCGCTACCGGCACTGGCGGTTTATCTGATCTTCCTCGTCTATCCCGCGTTCACTTCAGTGTGGTTCAGCTTCACGGACTGGGACGGACTGAGCCCTAGTTACAACGTTGTGGGGCTGCAGAACTACCTTGAAATGCCGAAGGACCCGGTGGTCATCCAGGCGGTGATCAACAACATCATCTGGACTATCGTGACCATCGTCTTCCCGGTCGTCATTGGCCTGGCCTTGGCCATGCTGTTGAACGGCAAAGTGCGCGGAAAGCCAGTGCTGCGGCTGCTCTTCTATACACCTTGCGTACTACCTCTGGTTGCGATCGCCTCGATCTGGGGCTGGCTCTACAACCCGCAGTACGGTGCCATCAACGAATTCCTGCGGCTCATCGGTCTCGGCAGCCTGGCACAGCCCTGGCTCGGGCAGGACTCCACCGCGCTCGCCGCTGTCATGGTGCCCGCCATCTGGCTCCGCGTGGGCTTCCCAATGCTGCTCTACTTAGCCGCTCTGCAGGGCATCAACACCGACATGTACGAGGCCGCAACCGTGGACGGCGCTACCAAGTCACAGCAGTTTTGGCACATCACGATGCCTAGCCTGCGGCCCGCGCACTACATCGTCCTTGCGTTGTCGCTGATCGATTCCTTCAAGGTGTTCGATCTGATTTACGCCATGACGTACGGCGGGCCAGGTACCGCCACCCAAGTAATGGGCACCTGGATGTACTTCAACGTCTTCCAGTACTACCAGGCAGGCTATGGGACCGCGATTGCTGTGGTGATCACGATCGTTGCGATCGCCGTCAGCATTCCCTATGTACGTTCCCAGACCAAGGAGCATGCCGTATGAGCACGTTTGCTGAGGGTGCCGAGCTTGCCCCTGTCTCGGCGCTGCCGGACGCTCACGTCACTACCACCGAGGAGGGCGGACCTGAGCCCAAGCGCAAAGGCGGCATCGGCATGACGATCGTCCTCGGCTTGGTGGCCCTGCTGTGGATCTCGCCACTGGCACTGCTGCTGATCACTGCCTTCCGGCCGCTCTCTGACTTCGTGGGCAATGGGCCGCTGGCCTGGCCGCAGGAGTGGACACTGCAGAACTTCGCCGATGCGTGGGGAATCGGAAACTTTGCCACGACGTACCGGAACAGCGCCTTTCTATTGATCCTGAAGGTACCACTGGGCGTATTGATCTCGGCCATGTTGGCGTTTGCGCTGGCGAAGCTGCGGCTTCGCTTCGGGACGGTGATCATGTTCGCCGTGTTCCTAGGGCTAACGATCCCGATCTACATCACAATCGTGCCGGTGTTCGTACTGCTGCGCAGCTTCGGCGCCGTTGACAGCGTTCCTGGGCTGGTCGGGCCATACCTGGCGTTCGGGATTCCGTTCGAGGTGCTCGTTCTGCAGTCATTCTTTAGGCAACTTCCCGACGAGATCATCGAGGCAGCCAAGATCGATGGGGCTGGTCCCTGGCGGATTTTTTTCACCGTCGTCATACCGCTTTCCACCCCCGCGCTGGTGACGGTGTTCATCCTCGACGCCGTGGCGACCTGGAATGAGTTCTTGTTCGCTTTGATCTTGCTGAGTTCCGACGCGAACAAAACTATTCCGGTCGGGCTGTTGAACTTCCAAGGCCAGTTCGCCAACAACAACACCGGACTGGCGGCCGGCATCTTGATCGCCGTTGTGCCGATCTTGATCGCCTACATCTTTCTGCAGCGCTGGATTGTCGGCGGCCTGACTGCCGGAGCCAGCAAAGGCTGAGAGATGATCATCACAACGCTGTCTGACGATTGGAGTTTCAACCATGAGTGAGATGCCGGTTTTTGGTGCGGGTATCTGGCACTTCGCCACCTACATGGACCGCTACGCGACTGAGGGCTACGGCCCACCAGTCAGCTTTCTGGAGCAGATCGACAAGGCCGGGGCAGTCGGTGATTT
>JBKPEY010000268.1:0-2261 GCA_046744405.1 Actinomycetota bacterium | reverse complement strand
GAAGAGCTGGAAGCCGATGAAGCCGACCGCCAGGCCTGGCTCGACAACCTTCGCAATCGTGGAGCGCTGCAGCCGGAAGCCGATGTCGACGAGACTGTCCAGGCGCTGCATCGCTATCTGACCTGGACGCCGGCCCGACTGCTCTGCCTCTCGCTTGCTGACGCCGTAGGGGAGCATCAGTTGCAAAACCAGCCAGGCACCGTCGATGAGTATCCGAACTGGCGGGTGCCGCTAACCGGGCCCGATGGCGAACCAGTGATGTTGGAGGACATCTTCGGCAATGAGCGCACAGCCCATCTGGCCAAGATCATGAGCAGCGGCCGCTAGCAGCGGCTATCACCTGGGACCAAGATCGATCCCGCCTTGCTCAACCGCGGTACGCAGAGCCTCCGCCTCATCCTGGGTCAAAATGCCTGCCTCGACCGCTCTGTCCAGCCACGGGTTCAGCGCAGCTGGCCCTTGCACCGCCCAATCGGCGTGGACCTGATCGAGAGCTGCCTGGACCTCGGCCTCGTCGACGCCGAACATGCCGGACAAGGTTTGAACAAGCATTTGCTCTTGTTCCGGGCTCATTGGCCAGCCCGGCACTTCACGCTGAGGCACTTCGCCCGGGGGCTGCGGGTCGCTCGGTGCCGGGGCAACAGTTGGTGCGGTCGTCGGCCCGGGCCCACCTGGCGTATCTGCGGACGCAACACCTGTGATTCCGATACCTGCGCCGAGCACGAGCAGTCCCGAACCAATTGCGACCGCAGTTTTTGTTGAGATTGCCACGTCTTTTGCTACTTCCTCGCGTCGAATAGGTGCAGTGCCGACAAGAATGAAGCCTCTTTCTAGCAACGAGCTAGCTAGAACCTGTCAGTCAGCTAGCAGTGTGAGCTCACTGGCGCCCTAGATAGGGTCGGTATGTGGCAGGTGCCGATCTGATGGCGGAGGACAAGAGGCAGCCGAAGCAGGTGAACCAGAGCCTGTTGACGGTGCTCATCGCCTTCCTGGCCAACCTGCTGATCGCCATCGCGAAGTCCGTCGCTGCGGTCATCACTTCCTCGGCCTCGATGTTGGCCGAGGCCGCTCACTCCTGGGCGGATGCTGGCAATGAGATCTTGTTGTTGATTGCTGATCGGCGGTCCGACCGGCGCCGGGACAGTCGGCACCCGATGGGCTTCGGACGCGAGGCGTACGTCTGGTCGATGTTCGCCGCTTTCGGCCTCTTCACCGCCGGCGCGGTGGTATCGATCTGGCACGGGGTGCAAGAGCTGATCAAACCGGAAGAAGCATCGAACTATCTGGTCGCGTATGTGGTCCTGGCAATTGCATTCGTCCTGGAAGGGGTCTCATTCACGCAGGCCACCATTCAGGCGCGACGGCTGGCTGCGGTCCGAGACAGCAGCGTGGCAAATCTTGTGCTCAACACCTCGAACCCCACACTGCGGGCCGTGTTTTTCGAAGACGCGGCAGCGCTGATCGGGATTGGCATCGCGGCGGTTGGGGTTGCGCTTCACCAGGCCACCGGCTCTGTGATACCCGACGCGATCGGATCCATCCTGGTGGGCGTGCTGCTGGCGGTCGTAGCGGTCGTGCTAATCGACCGCAACCGCCGTTTTCTGGTCGGAGAGGTGGTACCTCCGGAGGTCCGGCAACGAGTGCTACGCGACTTGCTGGCCCGCCCCGAGATCGACCGGATCACCTACCTGCACTTGGAATACGTCGGTCCGGGTCGGTTGTATCTGGTGGCATCGGTCGACATGGCTGGTGATGATGTTGAGCACAGCGTGGCTGTGCGGTTGCGACAGGTCGAGGGTGAGCTAGAGCAGCAGGAAGGCATCGAAGAGGCCGTGCTCACCCTGGCTACCCCCGACGAAGTGTCGCTCCTGCCGTGAACTAGCTCGCAATTACGCCGCGGCGATGAGCAAGTCGATGACTTCCTTCACATCGTCGACGCAGAAGATCGAATCAGCCATCGGCCGGTCAGCGGCCAGCCGTTGCAGCAGGGGCCAGGCAGGATACACAGCGGTCCAGTACTCCCGACCGATCAAGATCAGCGGAGTGACCAGGCTCGGGTCGGCGGCATAGAAGTTCTCTGTGACAGCTTGGAAGATCTCTTGAACCGTACCGGCCCCGCCCGGGAGAAAGACCACTCCGCCTCCGCAGCGATGGAGCAGCGTGTCCTCCCGTAGCGCATTGGAGAAGTACTTGGCGATCTCGGTGGCAAAGACGTTGGTTGGCTCATGGCCGTAGAACCAGGTCGGGATGCTCAGGCTGCG
>JBKPEY010000625.1:0-2259 GCA_046744405.1 Actinomycetota bacterium | reverse complement strand
GCATAGTGGTACTGAGCGACGCGGAACTCGACGCTGCACTGGAGACAGCGCAAGCAATCCAGCAACGCGAGGATGCCATCAGGACTGCAATGCGGAACGGCACCTCATTGTTCGACCAGCTGAACTTCCACGAGCATGTCGCGAAGCTGCAGGCCGGGCAGCCATCATCTCTGGCATTTCGGGTGCAATGAGATTGCCAACACGCAGTTCATCCGAATCTTGATCTTCGCGGGCGCCCGCGCCACAGCAGCCACGCCACGGCGGCAGTCGCGAGCAGCTGTACCGCAAATCCCACCGTCTGGGCTATCGCGCCTGTTCTACTGAAGCCTTCCAGGTGGAAGCTGTGAAAGATCATGTGAGGCACGGTGTAGACGGCAAAGGCAATGATCGCCACCACACTGAGCAGCCACTGACCGGTGATCACCGCGGCTCCGAGTACCACCGCCAGCGCCAGACTGAGCTCGCCGACATCAGTGATCAAATGTTCGTTGTACGGCGGCAGCAGGGAAACCCATGCCTGTCCGGCCCCGGGGAAGCCGCGATAGAAGCTCTCCGGTGCGAACAGCGCCCAGACACCGATGATGACTTGGGTCAGGGCGAGAAATCCCACCAGCGCACGTGCGAGCGCCGATGTCGTACGGGAAGCTGCCGTCTCGGATTCGGTCATGATCTGGCTGAGCTGATCTTGATACGCAAGGCTTTGACCGCTGCCCGCATTCGCTCCACGCTGGGCGGACGCGGCATCGAGCGCTCGGCATCGTCCAAGGCCTCGACAGCTGCCTGATCGAGGACCGCCAACCGGGGTGAGCCTGGAGGAAGCACCTCGACACAGGTTTCGTACAGCCGAATCAGCGCCAGCATGACAACCAGATCGCTGGAGCCATAACGCCCAAAGAGCCCACCGATAAAGAAGATGTAGTCGGCGAAGTTGTTTCCGGGAACGATGACCCGGCCTCTGCCGCTAGGACCGGTGAGGACCTTGTTGCCAAGCGGTCGTACGGCGAGGTCGGCGCAGACGACAGCAAGGTGATCGATCGCCTGCGCAGCGGTATAGGGATCGTTGACCGCCGGGGAGAGGGCTTTGCAACCGATGTCGATCTGCTGCCGGATACCGAACGCGACATCTTGTTCGATGGTCCGTTCGAACCCGATCCGAACATCGGCAGCTACGGCCGTCTCGAAAGTCTCATCGGCAGGAAGGGTGACGTCTGGCGAAGGCGCCCAGACCCACGCGAGGACAGTTCCCTCCACCACATGCTCACCGACCCGCTTGCGAAGACAGATCGTGACGTCAGACTCGCTTACCAAAGGCAGCAACAGCTGAGGATGAACGGTCTGGATATAGCCCGATTTTCGGCTAAGTAAGGGCACAGCCCATTCCGGTATCCGCGCGGCCGCTTCTTCGACTGTTGCTAGGCCCTCTTCGGCGATCGCCCGGCGGGTGTTGCGCTCAACTTTGCGATTGATGGCATCTATCTGGATGGAGTGCGCGAGGTGATCGGCAAAGTAGATCACCATGCCGAGGCTGACGAAGAGCAAAAGGATTGCCACGCTAACGGCGAATCGCGGGTAGACCTCAGTCCGAGTACCCGCTTCCAAACCGACGGTAAACAGACCGCCTGCGCTGTAGACAAAGGTGGCGAGGAAGCCGCTCAGCACCACTTGTGTCGGCCGATCGCGGAGGAAGTTGCGCAGCAAACGTGGTGAGAACTGAGTTGAGGAGAGCTGGAGTGCCACCACGGTCAGGCCCAGGACAAGCGCGATGACAGTGACGACGGTGCTGCTGATCGAAATTAGGAGCGCGCGAGCATCATCCGCAGTGCCTTGAAAGGCCAGCCAATCCAGTCGGGAACATGGCGGTACGTCGATCTGGGACAGGCCATAACCCGCAGCAAGGGCGATCAGCGCGGCGATGCTAGGCATCACCCAAAGGGCTCCGCCGACGTACTCCTTGAAGGCCTGCCGACCCACCGACCGCCGGATGCCGCGAACGAAACTCTGGTTGCTCGAACCTGGCCTCATGGTGCGAGCCAGGCTATCGCCACGAAGCCAGCTCGGGCGGCATGTCACCATCAGGCTGTGACCGATGAGTCCGCTACGCCGCCCGTCACCTCCGCCGCCGACGTCGATCATGTGCAGCGCGATCATCTCCGCGGAGAGGCGTGGACGATGGGCCTCTACGTGACCGTCTGCCTACTCGCCGGATTGACCGCGCTGGAGAGTGTCATCGCCGTGCCGGGGCGGGTCATTGGCCTGATC
>JBKPEY010000555.1:0-14459 GCA_046744405.1 Actinomycetota bacterium | reverse complement strand
ATCGCCGTTTACCTGGGCGTAGATCCCCAGATCCGGGCCCGCCGCTATGCCGAGCGGGAAAACGATCCGGAGTGGGCGCGATTCTGGGAGCGCGGTGAGGCCTATTACTTCAGCGCTATACGGCCTCCGGCCAGTTTCGATCTCCAGCTGGATGATCAACACCTAGACGACAATGATCAGTAGTGAGTCCATGGCGACTGACTGTCAAGTGGCAGTGCCCGTGTGGCCACCGGTGGTCGTCGACGGCGGCGTTGGGGCCTGCGCCAGATCGTTCGGTTCAGTCTGCCCTTTCTCGGCCACGGCCTTCTCGGCGCTGACCTGGCCAAGGCGAAGCTGGTCGAGCGACTGCTCGACCTGCTTGACGAGCGGGTCGGACAAGTACTGGCGGGCGTAGTCCAACATCACTGTGCTGAGGTCGATCAACAGCCGGGCGTCTCGCCGCCCGAGCTTGACCTGTGCGCCGTTCAGCAGCATGAAAAAGGCCTCTGTCACCATCTGCTCTGCAGGAGCGGATCGCAGTTTCTCCACCAGCTCCTGCGCATCCTTTGCAGAGGCGTCGGGGCCATAGTGATCGTTACGCTCCTCCGAACCCTCAGCAGTATTCATGTCCAGCAGCACCTCCCGCGATCGCAGACTTACCGGTCCGAGAGTATTTTCACCCAGCTGGTTGCCGCGTGCGTCGCTCGTAACGCCTTGCAGCATTGAGATGTGCACCGCCTGAGGAGTGTTTGTACCCAACGCACCGAACCGTCCGCAAGAGGTCGTAGACTCGTGCGTGACGACTTAGTGAAGTTTTTCACTAAGTCCCAGAGAGACTTCAGGGACACATTTCAGGGAGAAGGTCATGCCGGTCGCCACGAACGGGTCCGGCCCGTACGCGGAAGCTGACGGACCCGACCGTTCAGGTGCGCCTGCCATCGATGCTGACGTCATCGTCGTTGGCGCTGGACCAGCGGGCTCGGCGACTGCTACGTATCTTGCCCGCCGTGGTCTTCAAGTTTCCCTGCTGGAGAAGAGCAAGTTCCCGCGCGAGAAGGTGTGCGGCGACGGTCTGACCCCTCGCGGCACACGCCAGCTGATCCGGCTGGGGATTGACACCTCGAAGGAAGCGGGCTGGTTGCACAACAAGGGCCTGCGCATCTACGGCGGCGCGCATCCATTCGAGCTGCCGTGGCCGGATCTTGCCGAGTTCCCGCCGTACGGCCTGGTCCGTCCACGAGCTGATCTTGATGACGTGCTGGCGCGGCAAGCAGTGGCAGCTGGGGCCTCACTGTACGAACTGGCCAACGTCGTGGAGCCGATCATCGACGCTGGCAGCGGACGCATTGTGGGAGTCAGCACTAAGGATGGCCGCCGTTTCACTGCCCCGATGATCGTGGCCGCGGACGGAAACTCGACCCGGCTGAGCCTTGCTATGGGCCTCAATCGGCGGGACGACCGTCCCATGGGTGTCGCCGTACGCACATACTTCACCAGTCCACGACACCACGACGATCACCTGGAGTCGTGGCTGGAGCTCTGGGAGGGCAAGCCCGGCAAGAGTGCACTGCTGCCTGGATACGGCTGGATCTTCGGCATGGGCGATGGCACCTGCAATGTCGGGCTAGGCATTCTGAACACCTCCTCTGCTTTCGGCAAGACCGACTACAAGGACCTGCTCCGACGCTGGCTCGACAACACCCCGGAGGATTGGGGCTTCCGGAGTAAGAACATGATCAGTCCGGTACGCGGTGCGGCGTTGCCCATGGGCTTCAACCGTCAGCCCCACTACCAACGCGGCCTGCTGCTCGTCGGCGACGCCGGCGGGATGATCAATCCCTTCAACGGCGAGGGCATCGCGTACGCCATGGAGTCTGCCGAGATCGCGGCCTCGGCCATGGCAGAAGCCCACGAGCACGGACCCGGTAGCCCGGCGGCCGAGCGGGCGCTGCAGTCCTATCCAATCAAGCTCAAGGCAGCGCTTGGTGGTTACTACACGCTCGGGCGAACCTTTGTGAAGTTGATCGGCCATCCAACGGTGATGCGAATCTGCACAACGTACGGACTGCCCCGTCACACCTTGATGAAGTTCACCTTGAAGCTGCTGGCCAACCTGACCGACGCCAACGATGGCGACGTCATGGACAAGCTCATCAACTCCTTGTCCAAGATTGCGCCCGCGGCATGATCAACTCGGAAAGCTGCAGAGGGGAAGCCGGCTGATGAGTCCCTATGTCGGAATCGTGATCTTGCTTGTGATTGCCTCAGGGTTTGTCGCGCTGACCATTCTGACCAGCGTGCTGGTGGGTCCCGGGCGGCTCAACCGAGCCAAATACGACTCGTATGAGTGTGGTATCGAGCCGACGCCGCAGCCGGTTGGTGGCGGCCGGTTTCCGGTGAAGTACTACATCACCGCCATGCTCTTCATCGTTTTCGATATTGAGATCGTCTTCCTTTATCCCTGGGCTGTGGCATTCGATCAGATGGGCCTCTTCGCGCTGGTCGAGATGATCTTGTTTATTGCCGCCGTCTTCATCGCCTACTTCTATGTGCTGCGACGCGGCGGGCTGGATTGGGAGTGAGGATGCAAGCAAGTAGGAGTGTTGGCTGAGATGGGCCTCGAGGAAAAACTTCCCAGCGGTGTGCTGCTGACCACCATTGAGAACCTATTCGGTTATATGCGGAGTGCAGCGTTCTGGCCCGCTACCTTTGGTCTGGCCTGCTGCGCCATCGAGATGATGACCTACGGCGCGCCACGGTACGACTCCGGGCGCTGGGGCCAGGAAGTGTTCCGGGCCTCGCCGCGGCAGGCCGATCTGATGATCGTCGCAGGTCGAGTCAGCCAGAAGATGGCCCCCGTGCTGCGCCAGATCTACGATCAGATGCCCAACCCGAAGTGGGTACTTGCCATGGGCGTCTGCGCCAGCACCGGCGGAATGTTCAACAACTACGCGATCGTGCAGGGAGTCGATCACATCGTGCCAGTCGACATGTATCTGCCGGGGTGCCCGCCGCGGCCGGAGATGTTGGTCGACGCCATGTTCAAGCTTCGGGACAAGGTGCGCCATACCCCGATCGGGCTCAATGCGGTCGAGGCGGCGCAAGATCAAGAGCAGCAGCAGTTGGAGGCACCGTCGCTTGTTGAGCAGAAGGGCCTACTGCGGTGACCGAAGACCTACACAAGGAGTCGGACGAGAAAGCTCCAATCAAGGGTGCGGTTCCGGAGGGGGAGTCGGAGCCCGATGCTGAAACCAAGCCCGAGTCGCTGACCGAAGAAGCGCCCGATGTCAGCTCTGAGGCAACTGCCGCCGAGGAAGACCAAGCTCAGCTAGCTACCACCGAACCGACGACCGAGGTGCTTCAGGTCCGAAAGGGCATGTTTGGCGTCAAGGGCACCGGCGACACGTCCGGATATGGCGGCTTGACTCGTGAAATTGACTTCCCGGCTCCAGCGACCCCGCCGTTCGGCGGCTGGTGGGACCAGGTTTATGACCGCATTGGAGCCTTGGTTCCCAACTTCAGCGACGTGATCACCAAGGTCGTAATCCACCGCGGCGAGATCACCTTCCATGTCGCGCGGCAGCAGCTGCCTGATCTCGTCCGCTACCTAAGAGACGACGCCCATCTGCGTTTCGAGTTTTGCAGCAGCGTCTCCGGGGTCCACTACCCAGCAGACAAGGGTCAGGAGCTGCACGCGGTTTATCACTTACAGTCGATGACCCACAACCGCCGGATTCGACTTGAAGTCTCCGCTCCGGACAGCGACCCACACATTCCCTCGGTAGTCGCGACCTATCCGACAGCTGACTGGCACGAGCGCGAGACCTACGACATGTTCGGCATCATCTTCGACGGGCATCCAGCCCTCACCCGAATCCTGATGCCTGACGACTGGCCCGGATACCCGCAGCGTAAGGACTATCCGCTTGGTGGCATTCCTGTGGAGTACAAGGGCGCAACCATTCCACCGCCAGATCAAAGGAGGTCGTACTCATGAGCACGACCGACGAGCGCATCCGTCCGGATTCAGAGCAAGAATCGACCGCCACCGAGGCAGAACAGGATCCGTTCGGCGTTGGCGGGGAAGCGGCCGAGGGCCACGTCTATACCGTCACTGGTCAAGACTGGGACTCACTGGTATCGGAGCAGGCTGAGCGCGGCGACGAGCGGATCGTTGTCAACATGGGTCCGCAGCACCCCTCGACCCACGGCGTACTGCGGCTGATCTTGGAACTCGAAGGCGAGACGGTCACCGAGGCCCGCTGCGGCATTGGCTACCTGCACACTGGCATCGAAAAGAACATGGAGTTCCGTAACTGGACGCAGGGCGTCACCTTCTGCACCCGGGCGGACTATCTCTCGCCGTTGTACAACGAGACGACCTATTGCCTGGGGGTCGAACGGCTGCTCGACGTCGAGGCAGAAATCCCTGAGAAGGCCAGCGTCCTCCGGGTCCTGATGATGGAGCTGAATCGCATCTCCTCCCATCTGGTCTGTATTGCGACTGGCGGCATGGAGATCGGCGCGCTGACGGTAATGACCATCGGATTCCGTGAGCGGGAGAAGGTGCTGGACGCCTTCGAGTTGATCACCGGCTTGCGGATGAACCACGCCTACATCCGACCAGGTGGGATTGCCCAGGACCTGCCTGACAAGGCGCTGGAGTTTGTCAAAGATCTGGTCGCGTGGATGCGGAAGCACCTGCCGGAATACGCCGCCTTCTGCAACGAGAACCCGATTTTCAAGGCCCGGCTCTCCGGGGTCGGCCATCTTGATCTTGCTGGCTGCATCGCCTTGGGCATCACCGGTCCCACGCTGCGGTCGACCGGATACGACTGGGATTTGCGCAAGAAGCAGCCTTACTGCGGTTACGAAACCTACGATTTCGAGGTGCAGACCTGGGACACCATGGATGCCTACGGGCGGTTCCGGATCCGGCTGAATGAGATGTGGGAAAGCCTCAAGATCATCGAACAGTGCGTCGAGCGGCTCGAGAAGATGCGTGGCGCGCCCATCATGATCGGCGACAAGAAGATCGCTTGGCCGGCCCAGCTGGCCATCGGCTCAGACGGCATGGGCAACTCCAATGAGTACCTCAAGCACATCATGGGCGAGTCCATGGAGGCGTTGATCCACCACTTCAAGCTGGTCACAGAAGGCTTCCGGGTTCCGCCGGGCCAGGCGTACGTCCCGATTGAGAGCCCGCGCGGTGAGCTTGGCGCGCACGTGGTTTCCGATGGCGGAACGCGCCCATTCCGCGCGCATTTCCGGGACCCCAGCTTTACCAACCTGCAGGCGATGCCTGCCATGTGCGAGGGCGGCATGGTCTCCGACGTCGTCGTAGCAGTTGCATCGTTGGATCCGGTCATGGGTGGAGTTGATCGGTGAGTCGGCCGGAAGACGGGATCATCAGCAATCCCATCGAGCCGTTGCCGTCCACGCCGAACGGCCATGCCGGTGGGGATATCGCCTCCGAGGAGCTAGTCGGGCACGGGCACTTCGTCACGCACTTCGACGAGCCCAGCCTCGACTACAGCGTCTCGGAAACCAAGATCACCGAGGCGACGCTGGAGGAAATGCGTTCGATCGCGGCGCGGTATCCGCAGGCTCGTTCCGCACTGCTGCCGATGTTGCATCTCGTGCAGAGCGTCGAAGGCCGGGTAACCCCGGCCGGGATTGAGGCCTGTGCGAAGATCTTGAACCTTACTACCGCCGATGTCAGTGGTGTTGCCACCTTCTACACCATGTACAAGCGCCGCCCAGTGGGGGAGTATCACGTGGGCGTCTGCACTACCGCACTCTGCGCGATCATGGGCGGTGATGAGGTATACGCCAAACTCCAAGATCATTTAGGGATCGGCAACGACGAGACCACCGAGGATGGCAAGATCACCCTCGAGCATGTGGAGTGCAACGCGGCGTGTGACTTCGCTCCGGTGATGATGATCAACTGGGAGTTCTTCGACAACACCACACCGGAGCGGGCGATTGAGATCGTTGATCAAATTCGTGCGGGAGCGGAGCTGCGATCTACCCGCGGTGCTCGGGTCTGCACCTGGAAAGAGGCTGAGCGAGTACTTGCCGGCTTCCCCGACGGGCGAGCCGACGAAGGACCGACCGCTGTAGGACCGTCGCTGCTCGGCTTGCGCATTGCAGACCAGTACGGCTGGAAGGCTCCAGACCCAGAGCACGTGGCGGACCGAAAGGATGAGGAGGGCCAGTGACCGATCCTTTGACGCCTGTGTTGACCGCGAATTGGGGCGATGAACGCGCTTGGAAACTGACCAACTACGAGCGCCGTGGGGGTTATCAGGCCCTCAGGTCGGCCCTGCAGATGGAGCCAGCAGACGTCGTCGGCCTGGTCAAGGACTCCGGACTGCGCGGCCGCGGTGGAGCGGGCTTTCCGACGGGGATGAAATGGAGCTTCATCCCGCAGGACAACCCGAAGCCGAAATACCTGGTAGTCAACGCCGATGAGTCCGAGCCGGGGACCTGCAAGGATATCCCGCTGATGATGGCCTCCCCACACACACTGGTCGAGGGAGTGATCATCTCCGGGTACGCGATCCGCTCCAATACCGCATTCATCTACGTCCGCGGCGAGGTGCTGCATGTGGTACGTCGGCTGCAGCAGGCGGTCCGTGAGGCGTACTCCGCAGGCTATGCCGGCAAGAACATTCTGGGCACCGGATATGACTTGGAGATCATCGTCCATGCGGGTGCGGGCGCTTACATCTGCGGCGAAGAGACCGCACTACTGGATTCCCTGGAGGGTCGCCGCGGTCAGCCCCGGCTACGGCCGCCATTCCCGGCAGTCGCCGGGCTGTACGCCTCCCCGACTGTGATCAACAATGTGGAGTCGATCTCTTCAGTGCCCTCGATCATTAGCAACGGCGATGACTGGTTCTCCTCGATGGGTACCGAAAAATCCAAGGGAATGACGATCTATTCGCTTTCCGGACACGTCGCCAATCCGGGACAGTTCGAGGCGCCACTGGGAATCACGTTGCGTGAGATTCTTGATCTTGCTGGTGGCATTCGGACAGGCCATCGGCTCAAGTTCTGGACGCCGGGCGGCTCCTCGACACCGATGCTGACCGACGAGCATCTCGATGTTCCGCTGGACTATGAGTCCGTGGCAGGCGTCAAGTCGATGCTGGGCACCAAGGCTCTGCAGTGCTTTGATGAGACGACATCTGTGGTGCGGACGGTGTTGCGCTGGACCGAGTTCTACAAGCACGAGTCTTGCGGCAAGTGCACGCCCTGCCGCGAGGGCACCTGGTGGTTGGTGCAGATTCTCAAGCGCATGGAAGCCGGCCGTGGCCAGGAGGGCGACATTGAAAAGTTGTTAGACCTCTGCGACAACATTCTTGGTCGGTCGTTTTGCGCGCTGGGTGATGGCGCAACCTCACCCATCACATCAGCCATTTCTTACTTCCGTGACGAGTTCGAGGCTGCGATGCACACGCCGGCATGGGAACTGTTTCCCTATGAGCGCAGCACGATCTTCGTCCGGGAGCCGGCAGGAGCAGGTGCATGACTGTCACGGCAACAGGGGCTTCGACAAGCACCGAGGTTGAGCAGCGTGAGGATTTGGTCACGCTCTCCATCGACGACATCGAGGTGTCGGTGCCCAAGGGCACGTTGGTCATTCGGGCGGCCGAGCTCATCGGAGTCGAAATACCGCGCTTTTGTGATCATCCGCTGCTCGATCCGGTAGGCGCCTGCCGGCAGTGCTTGGTCGAGGTGCCCGATGGCGGGACGGGTCGGCCCATCCCCAAGCCGCAGGCCTCCTGCACCCTCGAGGTCGCGCCAGGCATGAAGGTCAAGACTCAGCTGACGTCGCCAATCGCTGAGAAGGCGCAGCGCGGGAACATGGAGTTCCTGCTGATCAACCACCCACTCGACTGTCCGATTTGCGACAAGGGCGGTGAGTGCCCGCTGCAGAACCAGGCGATGTCTCACGGGTACGCCGAAAGCCGGTTCACCGACGAAAAGCGCACCTATCCGAAGCCGATCAACATCTCAGCCAACGTGCTGCTTGATCGAGAACGCTGCGTCTTGTGCGCGCGTTGCACGCGCTTCTCCGAGCAAGTAGCCGGTGATCCGTTCATTGCTCTGATCGAGCGTGGCGCGCTGCAACAGGTCGGAATTTATGAAAAAGAACCCTTCGAGTCCTACTTCTCGGGCAACACAATTCAGATATGCCCGGTGGGTGCGCTGACCAGTTCGTCGTACCGGTTTCGCTCGCGGCCCTTCGACCTCGTCTCCACGCCCTCAGTCGCCGAACACGACGCCTGCGGCTCGGCGATCCGGGTTGATCATCGCCGTGCCATTGTGATGCGCCGCCTCGCCGGGGATGATCCGGACGTCAACGAGGAGTGGATCACTGACAAAGATCGTTTCGCGCATCGCTACGGAGACCTGGAGGACCGCCTTACTCGCCCCTTGGTTCGAGATGGTGACGTACTGCGCCCGGCATCCTGGCCCGAGGCAATCGACGTAGCCGTACAGGGGTTGCAGGCGGCCGGGAATTCGGTCGGTGTGCTGACCGGTGGGCGGCTCACCTTGGAGGACGCGTACGGCTATTCGAAGTTTGCCCGGGCGGTTCTGGGCACCAACAACATCGACTTCCGAGCTCGCCAGCACTCCAGTGAGGAAGCTGACTTCTTGGCTCACGCCGTAGCCGGCACCGGACTTGGGGTCAGCTTTGCTGATCTTGAGAACGCCGGATCGGTATTGCTGGTGTGCCTGGAGCCCGAAGAGGAAGCCGGAATGATCTTCCTCCGGCTGCGGAAGGCCTTCCGTAAGAAGCAGCTGATGACCTGGACACTGGCGCCGTACCCGAGTAATGGGACGCAGAAAATGGGCGCCCAACTCATCCGCTGCGTTCCCGGTGACGAAGCTAACCTGATTGATCAGATTTCCCTCCAGGCGGGTCCATCCGATGATCGGCTGGCGGATATCGCGCTGGATGAGAATTCGGTGATCTTGGTTGGCGAACGAGCCGCGGGTTTCTCCGGCACCTTCAGTGCCTGTCATCGGCTTGCCGAGCGAAGCGGTGCCAAGCTGGCCTGGGTGCCTCGCCGGGCCGGCGATCGTGGAGCAACCGAATCGGGCTGCCTGCCCAATCTGTTGCCCGGTGGTAGGCCGGTGGCCGATGCCGCCGCTCGGGTTGATACCCAAACGACCTGGGGGACTGGATCGCTACCGTCGCTGGAGGGCCGCGACGCGGACGAGATCTTGATCGCCGCAGCCGACGCGGAGCTCCAGGCAATCGTCGTGGCCGGGGTCGACCCGAGTGACTTCGTCGATCCGCAGGCCGCGCTGGAAGGTCTGGAGGCGGTCAGCTTCCTGATCAGCTTGGAGACTCGCGCATCGCTGGTCACCGAACGCGCCAATGTGGTCTTTCCTGTGTCGCTGATCCAGGAGCGGGCAGGCACCTTCGTGAATTGGGAGGGCCGGCGACGGCCGTTCGACGTGGTGATTGATCGACCAAACGGCATGTCTGACCTTCGGGTACTGGCCGCGTTGGCCGATGGACTCGGCACGGACCTCGGCTTCCGTACGCCTGCCGAAGCGCGGGCAGAGCTCGACGAGCTGGGAGTTTGGGAGGGTGCCCGCAGCGAGGCTCCTGACTACGAGGCCGGCGAGACCGCTGAGCCAGATGGCAGCACAGCCGTGCTCGCGACCTGGCGGATGGCGCTGGATGAAAGTCGTGCATTGGACGGCGAGCCGTACCTGCAGGCCACCGCCCGGTCACCCGAAGTGCGGCTCAGCCTACGGACCGCCGAAGCCGCCGGCATCACCAGCACGGCGATGATCAGCAATGACCGCGGTTCCATCACGCTGCCGGCCGTACTCGATCCGGAAATGATCGAGGGAGTGGTATGGCTGCCCAGCCGGGCCCCTGGTCAGGGGATTCCGCAGCACCTCGCTGCCACGGCTGGTGATCTTGTGACGATCGGGCCGGCGACAGAGACCGTCATCTCTTACGGCGACACCGTTCGCGACGTCACAGCGGACATTGACACAGCTGATGATGACACAGGGCACGATGAATCAGGGGCGAGCCAATGAGCCTGTTGATTCCGCTGGACCTGGAGGTCTTCTTTTCCGACCGATGGTGGGTGGTGCTGCTCAAGGCACTGTTCGCCTTCGTCGTGCTGCTGGTGCTCACGCTGTTCACCATCTGGTACGAACGCCGCGTTGTCGCCTTCATGCAGCAACGCCAGGGACCCAATATGAATGGGCCATTCGGTTTGCTCCAGTCGTTGGCCGACGGCATGAAGTTGATGTTCAAGGAGGACTTCACGCCGACAGCGGCTGACAAGATCATCTTTACGCTCGCTCCATTTGTTGTCGCCATCCCAGCGATCACCGCGTTCGCCGTCATCCCGATGGCCGGGATCGTGCGCGTGCCGTTCACCGACATCTACACGCCTTTACAGGTGACCGATTTGCCCGTGTCGGTGTTATTCATCGTGGCAGTCGCCTCGATCGGCGTGTACGGGATTGTGCTCGCGGGCTGGTCGTCAGGCTCGACGTACTCCCTGCTGGGAGCCTTGCGCTCCAGCGCGCAGGTGATCAGCTACGAAGTTGCTATGGGACTCGCGCTAGTCGCTGTCTTCCTGTATGCGGGTTCGCTGTCAACTTCGGAGATCGTCGCAAAGCAGGCCGAGCCGGCGACTGTTTTTGGTGTCCCGCTGTGGTTTGCCGTACAGCTCCTCCCGTCCTTCCTCATCTACCTGATCTCCATGGTGGGTGAGACGAATCGGGCGCCGTTCGATCTGCCGGAGGCTGAGGGAGAGCTGGTCGGCGGCTTCCACACCGAGTACTCCTCGATGCGTTTCGCCATGTTCTTCATGGCCGAGTACATGAACATGATCACGGTCTCTGCGCTTGCCGCCACCCTGTTCTTGGGCGGGTGGCATGCCCCGCTGCCGTTCAACCTGTTGCCGGGTGCGGACAGCGGTTACTGGGGCCTGTTGTGGTTCGTGGTGAAAGTGCTCGTCCTGCTCTTCATCTTCGTCTGGCTGCGTGGCACTCTGCCGCGGCTCCGATACGACCAGTTCATGCGGTTCGGCTGGCGCTGGTTGATTCCGATTTCCCTGGTCTGGACCCTCATGATCGCCATCGTGCGACTCGGCCAGCGGGAGGGCTGGTTCACCGGTCGCGCGTTCTGGCTAGGTGCCGCAGTGATCTTCGCCGTGCTCGTCGGGCTGGCCTTTTTCGGCGGCGGCAAGGAGGAGCCAAAGGAGGCTGAGCAGCCTGCAGGTGAAGGGCTTGGAGAATTCGATGCCTTTGCTGGTGGCTACCCTGTGCCGCCGATGGGCGATCAGGTGCTGCCAGAGTTTGCCCAGGTCCTTCGTGGTGAAGAGGATCTAGCGCCGGACCACCCGCCTACTGGACGCCCACCCAATGGGCGGCAACCTGACGAACAGCCGACCAAGGAAGGAAGTGAGGCCTGATGGGGTTCTTTGATCCTGTCGCTGGCTTCGGCGTGACCTTCCGGACCATGTTCCGCAAGACATTCACGATCGACTATCCGAACGGGCCTCGGCTAACGGCACCGCGTTTTCACGGCCGGCACCAGCTCAACCGCTGGCCGGACGGTCTAGAGAAGTGCGTCGGATGTGAACTGTGCGCCTGGGCTTGTCCGGCGGATGCCATCTATGTTGAGGGTGCGCAGAATACCGAGGAGGGTCGCTACTCTCCCGGCGAGCGTTACGGTCGGGTGTACCAGATCAACTACCTGCGCTGCATCCTGTGCGGTCTGTGCATCGAGGCCTGTCCGACCCGGGCGCTGACCATGACCAACGAGTTCGAGCTGGCCGACGATACTCGGGCGAAGTTGATCTATGAGAAGTCCGATCTGCTGGCGCCGCTGTTGCCCGGCATGGAGCAACCGCCCCACGAACGGCGGCTCGGGGACGACGAGCAGGAGTACTTTCTCGGTCTTCCTCCGACGGGGCAGCCAGACGATCGTGCCGGCGACATCAGTGAGGCACAGCCGCGGCCGATCAACCAAGGCTGGCGATACCGACGCGAGCATCCGGCGAAAGAACGATGATGATCTTGCTTACGACATTGTTGATTCCGCTGGTCACCGGCGCCGCGGTGGCCTTCTGGGTGCTGGCACCGGTGATGATCTTGGCTGCGCTCGGCATGATCTTGGTCCGCAAGCCGGTGCACTCCGCCATGTGTCTGGCGGCGGTGATGATCTCCTTGGCGGTGCAGTACGCGGCGCAGGAAGCGCCCTTCCTCTTCGTCGTCCAAATCATCGTCTACACCGGTGCGATCTTGATGCTGTTCTTGTTCGTTTTGATGCTGGTTGGCGTCGACGTCCGGGAATCTCTGGTCGAGACGATCAAGGCGCAGCGCACTCTCGCTGTCTTGGCCGGACTAGGTTTCGGAGCATTGCTGGTCTTCGCAGTCGGCAACGCGATCGTCGGTCCGACGATCGGACTGCGCGCCGCCAACGCAGAGAACGGCGGCAACACCCAAGGCATTGCTGCGCTGATTTTCAATCGTTACGTCTTCGGATTCGAGGCGACCTCGGCATTGCTGATCACCGCCGCGGTCGGAGCCATGGTGCTCGCGCACCGTGAACGACTTACCAAGCGTCGTACTCAGGGCGACCTCTCGGAGAGTCGGATGAAGCGGTACGCCGAGACCGGCCAGCATCCCGGTCCGCTGCCAACTCCAGGTGTCTTTGCTCGGCATAACGCGGTGGACACGCCCGCGCTGTTGCCCGATGGGACCGTCTCAGAGCTCTCGGTCTCGGCCACGCTGAAGGCTCGAGGCACGGTGATGGATAGCCGCGATCTGGTGAGGCCGGTCGATGAAACCGTTGATGCCATCACCGACAAGCAAGCTCCGCATACGACTGAGGACGAACAACTGTGAATCCCACTAGTTACATCGTGCTCTCGGCGATCTTGTTCACCATCGGCGCCGTGGGTTTCATGATCAGGCGGAACTCGATCGTTGCGTTCATGTGCGTCGAGCTGATGTTGAACGCCAGCAATCTCGCCCTCGTGACGTTTTCCCGGGTGCATGGTGCATTGGACGGTCAGGTGGCCGCCTTTTTCGTCATGGTCGTGGCCGCCGCGGAGGTTGTTGTCGGTCTGGCCATCATCGTTGCGATCTTCCGAACCCGCCGCTCCGCCTCAGTCGACGACGCGAATCTGCTGAAGTTCTAAAGGACTGCGATGCCCCCACTCGAGACCGTCACGCCCGTCCCAGCAACCGGGTTTTTCACCTGGGCCTGGCTGTTGATCGCTATCCCTGCGATCAGTTCGGCGATCTTGCTGCTCGTTGGCCGACGTGCTGACCGCTGGGGCCATTTGCTCGGTGCGGTTGCCCCGTTGGCATCCTTCGCCATCGGTCTGACCTACTTCGTCACTCTCCTCGGCCGCGATGTGGCTGACCGCGCCGTCTCCGTCCCGCTCTACACCTGGATCGCCAGCGGACGATGGCAGATCGACGTGGGGCTGTTGGTCGACCAGCTTTCGATCCTCTTCGTCTTGCTGATCACCGGCGTCGGCGGTTTGATCCATGTCTATTCCATCGGCTATATGGCCCACGATGATCGGCGGCGTCGCTTTTTCGCTTTCCTCAATCTGTTCGTTGCCGCAATGCTGCTTCTGGTCCTGGCCGACAACTACCTGGTGCTCTTCGTCGGCTGGGAAGGCGTCGGTCTCGCGTCCTACCTGTTGATCGGCTTCTGGCAGTACAAGCCCGTTGCCGCGACCGCTGCCAAGAAGGCCTTCGTGGTCAACCGAGTCGGTGACATGGGGATGTCCATCGCCGTCATGCTGATGCTTGCGCTGTTTGGCTCATCGGCCTTTGTGGACGTCAACGCTGGCATGCCCAACGCCGGCAATACAGCTGCGTTGATCTTGGGTGTGCTGCTCCTGCTTGCCGCCTGTGGCAAGTCGGCTCAGGTGCCCTTGCAGTCCTGGCTGCTGGACGCCATGGAGGGTCCGACTCCGGTGTCAGCGTTGATCCACGCGGCCACTATGGTGACGGCAGGGGTCTACCTCGTCACTCGCAGCAATGCGATCTTCACCGAGTCGCTGGCAGCGAGCACAGCTGTTGTCGTGGTTGGCACGGTGACGCTGCTCTTCGGCGCCTGGATTGGTTGCGCCAAAGATGACATCAAGCGAGTGCTCGCCGGCTCGACGATGTCCCAGATCGGTTACATGATGCTGGCGGCCGGCATCGGGCCGGCCGGTTACGCGTACGCGATCTTCCACCTGCTGACCCATGGTTTCTTCAAGGCCGATCTGTTCCTCGGAGCCGGCTCGGTCATGCATGCCACGAACGACAACGTTGATATGCGGCAATACGGCGCGCTCAGGCGGATCATGCCGATCACCTTTTTCACGTTTGCCGCCGGTTACCTGGCGATCATCGGCTTCCCGTTCTTCTCCGGTTTCTACTCCAAGGACCACATCATCGAGGTTGCCTTCGAG
>JBKPEY010000104.1:0-6648 GCA_046744405.1 Actinomycetota bacterium | reverse complement strand
GCTTCAGCGCCAGCCAAGCTCCGGCGCGATGTAGCGCACCACGCTGTCGATCAGATGGGCGTTGTAGTCGACACCCAGCTGATTTGGAACGGTGAGAAGCAGAGTGTCTGCAGCCGCGACCGCCTCATCGTCGGCAAGTTCCTTCAGCAGCTGGTCGGGTTCGCCGGCGTAGGTCTTGCCGAATCGGGCGAGGCCACCGTCCAGGTAACCGACGTGGTCCTGGCTATCGGACGCCTGACCGAAGTATGCGTCGTCGAGGTCGCTCACAATCGGAAAGATGCTGCGGCTGACCGAGACTCGTGGTTCACGTTGATGACCGGCGGCCTTCCAGGAGTCCCGGAAGCGCTGAATCTGCTCGGCCTGAAGTTGGTGAAACGGGACACCGGTGTCTTCGGTAAGCAACGTCGAACTCATCAGATTCATGCCCTGCTCTGCGGCCCACTCGGCTGTTTGCCGGGTTCCGGCTCCCCACCAGATGCGATCGCGCAGCCCCGGCGAGTGCGGCTCTATTGGTAGCAGGCCCGGCGGATTGGGGAACATCGGCCGCGGATTGGGCTGTGCGAACCCCTCACCTTTGATCACCTCAAGGAAGACGGCGGCATGCTCGCGCGCCATGGCAGCGTGATCAGACCCTTCGGCAGGCGCGTAGCCGAAGTAACGAAAGCCGTCGATCACTTGCTCCGGGGATCCACGACTAATGCCTAGCTGAAGCCGTCCACCCGAGATCAGATCTGCCGCACCGGCGTCCTCGGCCATGTACAGCGGGTTCTCATACCGCATATCGATTACGCCGGTTCCTATCTCGATCCGGCTCGTTCTTGCCCCGACGGCAGCGAGTAGCGGAAAAGGAGAAGACAGCTGGCGCGCGAAGTGATGCACCCGAAAGAAGGCGCCGTCGGCCCCGACCTCTTCAGTTGCGACGGCCAAGTCGATGGATTGGAGCAGTGCGTCGGAGGCCGAACGTGTCTGTGATTGCGGCGATGCCGTCCAGTGGCCGAACGACAGAAACCCGATCTTCTTCATGCTCACATGCAACAACAGCGAAGCTTGAAGCTTCCCGAGTACCGCGATCTGACCACTTCTACCCAATAATCCGTTCGCCGGGAGCTTCACGCCTGCTTGGCCGACGCAGGTCGGCTGACAGCCACAATGGGAATGATCAACAATGCCAGCAGCCCTCCGATCAGCGTGAGTGTGGCATAGCTCGTCGCCGCAAAGATCAGCCCGGAGCTCAATCCGGCAGCAGCACCAGCCAGTGCGATGCCGAGATCAACTACGCCCTGGGTACGAGCCCGAGTAGCCAGCGGTACAGCGTCGGTCACCAAGGTGGTGCCGCTCACCAAGCCGAGGTTCCAGCCGACGCCGAGTAGCACCAAGGCCAATACGAGCATGGCTACCGAATCGGGTGGCGCCCAGGCCGCGATCAGCCCGGCAGCCAACAGCGTGGCTCCCGCTGAGACGGCAATCGCAAGATAGCCGAAGCGATCGACCAGCCAACCTGAGAACGGCGACGGCAAGAACATGCCCGCGACGTGAGCCCCAATGACGATTCCTGTAACGGTGACGCCGTGCCCGTGATGCTCGATGTGGATCGGAGTAATCGTCATGATCGCCACCATGATCAACTGCGTGATGATCATGATGCCGGCGCCGCTGGCAAGCGGCCACGACCAGCCTGGCCGGGACTCCGGCACCACGGGAGGTCTTGCCGGCTGGGCAGCGCCGTCCATACCTGAGGGCGGATTGGCGGCGAGGCTGCGTGCGAGCAGCAGGGGATCTGGCCGCAGCAGCAGCAACAGCACCAAAGCGCCTGAGACGTACGCGAGTGCAGCAAGCATGAACGGCCCGGCCAATGCCGGGAAGCCGATCTTGGTTGCCACTGTTCCGGTCGCCTTGACCAGGTTCGGGCCAAGGATCGCCCCGACGGCAGTGGCAACAAGCACGATGCTGACGGCTCGGCCGCGACGGGATGGTGCGGCTAGATCGGCTCCCGCATAGCGCGCCTGCAGATTGGTAGCAGCGCCAGCGCCGTAGACCAGCATCGAGGCGAAGAGCAGGACGATGTTCCCAATACCGGCCGCGATGACAGCTCCTACGCTGCCCACCGCGCCGGTGAGGTAACCGGCGCTGAGTCCCACCCGGCGGCCGAAACGCTGGCTGAGGCGGCCGAGGCCAAGGGCGGCCGCAGCTGAGCCGATGGTAAAGAACACGGTCGGCAGCCCGGACAAGCGACTGGAGCCCAACATTTGCTCGGCAAGCAGAGCGCCAACGGTGATGCCGGCGGCGAGCCCCGCACCGCTCAAGATCTGTGCCGCGAGCAAGACCGCCAGAGTCCGCCGCTGTTCGGGGGGTTCTGTGACGATGGGCAAACTCGTCGGGGCTACGGATGAGCCAGTCATCTGAAATCAGCGCTCAGCTGATCGGCGAGCTCGTTCAGCCACGCCGCGAAACCAGCAGGTCCGTCAACAATGACATCGGACAACTCGGTCAGGGCATCCTCCTCGGTCGAGGCGGAGCATACGAGCAGTCCATCCACTCCTTCAGCCGCCAGTTCCCGGACAGCGCGGAAGGCCGGAAGATCACCAAGATCATCACCAGCGAAGATCACGTGGCGAGCAGCGGTTTCGTCGACGATAGCCCGCAATGTCGCTCCCTTGTCCACGCCCCGGATCCGGAGCTCCCACACACTTTTGCCGGGTGTCAGCACCAGGCCGTATCTATCAGCAAGATCAGCAAGCGGGTCCGCCAGGGTAGCGAGCGCCGCGTTCGGATCTGGCAGCGAGCGGGTATGGACCGCAATCGCGCGGCCCTTGTCCTCGATTCTGGCTTCGCCGAGGCGGAGAGAGTCCAAGATCTTCGGCAATTCAGCGGCCACCCCGCTGAGCTGCGGCGGATCTGGTGGGATTCGGTACTCATCGGTCGCTGCGTCCCAGCGTTCAACGCCGTACTGGCCCACGACGATCATCGAGTCGAGGCCGGCCACCTCGCGGAACCGTCCGAGGTCAACGGCCGTACGCGCCGGGCGCCCAGTGATCACCACTATCGCGCCCACCCGCTCGCCGAGCCGACCAAGTGCCGCCACAGCGTCTGGATCGGCATACGCGCGTTCGGGGTCTTCAACGATCGGTGCCAGGGTGCCGTCGAAGTCCGAAGCCAGGAGTGTCTGCGAAGGCGATCTGAGAATGGCTTTCAGAGCCGCGGTCCCGGAAGGCGAGTGCGGTTCGGGAAGGCTCATAGAACGAGCCTGTCAGTTGTTGTCTTATCGCGCCAGGAGGACGCTGGCCCGTTGTCGCAGCGCCCGTTAAGGTCGAGGAAACGCCGTAGGAGGTCACGACGTTCATGAGTTCAGAACACACGGGTCCAGAAAACCCGGAATGGAAACTGGATCGGGCCTCCTTCGTCGTGGTAGCCAACCGGCTTCCGGTGGACCGTGTGGAAGCCCCTGACGGCACTGCGGACTGGCGACCATCGCCTGGCGGATTAGTTACCGCTTTCGATCCGATCATGCATAAGCGCCGCGGCGCTTGGGTCGGCTGGCATGGTGGAGCCGACGAGGATCTGGAACCGTTTGAAGACGACGAACTGGCGTTGATTCCAGTCCCGCTCTCATCTGCCGAGGTCGCTAACTATTACGAAGGCTTCTCCAATGCCACGCTGTGGCCGCTTTATCACGACGCCATCGCTACGCCGCAATTTCACCGGGAATGGTGGGACACCTACGTCACAATCAACAAGCGGTTTGCCGATCGCACAGCCGAGATTGCTGCCGAGGGTGCGGTGGTGTGGGTTCAGGACTACCACCTGCAGCTCGTGCCCCGACTGTTGCGGCGCCAGCGACCGGACTTGAGGATCGGGTTCTTCCTGCACATTCCCTTTCCTCCTCGAGAGCTGTTTGTACAACTCCCGTGGCGACAACAAATTCTGGAAGGCTTGCTCGGTGCCGACCTAGTCGGTTTCCAATTGCCAGGTGGCGCTCAAAACTTCGTCCAGCTCGTCCGTCAGCGCCTCAGTCTGGAGACCTCGCGAGATCGCATCCATATGCCAGATGGCCGCGAGGTGCTAGCTCGGGCCTATCCCATCGCCATCGATGCCAGGGGCCTCAACCAGCTAGCGGCCACCGAGGAGGCCGCCGAGCGCGCCGAGCAGATTCGTCATGATCTTGGTGATCCCCGGGTGCTGTTCCTCGGAGTGGACCGCCTGGACTACACGAAGGGGATCTTGGAGCGAATCCAGGCCTTCGGTGAATTGGTCGCTGAGGGACGAATCGACCCAGACGACGCCGTACTGCTTCAGCTGGCTATCCCGTCTCGCCAACGAGTTGAGCAATATCGCCAGCTCAGGGATGAGATCGACCGCCTGGTTGGTCGAGTCAATGGTGAAAGCCCACGCATCGGTCGACCGCCGATCGTTTATCTGCACGTCTCTTATCCGCGGGTAGAGATGGCGGCCTTCTACCGAGCGGCCGACATCATGGTGGTCACACCGTTGCGTGACGGGATGAACTTGGTCGCCAAGGAGTACGTCGCCTGCCGGCAGCAAGACGACGGCGCGCTGGTGCTCAGCGAGTTCACCGGTGCCGCCCGTGAGCTGCGCCAGGCGTACTCAATCAATCCTCACGACATCGATGGCCTCAAAGATCGTCTAGTGGAAGCCATGAACGATTCGCCGCAGAACAAGGCCCGCCGGATGAGAGTGATGCGCCGCCAGGTGGTCGAGAACGACATCTACAAATGGGCGAACATGTTCCTTGACGATCTGGAGAGGCTGACGCAGACGCCGGAAGCAAGCCAAGTGGCAGGATGACGGGCCACGTGCCGCGCGCTCATGGGCCGCTTGGGAGGTTAGTCGCATGACCGCGACCAGCGAGCGCGTCGACAAGCTAGTGCGCTCAGCCGTTCTGGCGACCTACGCGGTCTTCATTGCTTCCGGGATCGCGTTCGCCAGCTGGGCGTCGCGCATCCCCCAAGTTCGCGACCGGCTGTATCTCGACCCGTCCGAGCTGGGCCTTGTGTTGTTGGCGATCGCCGCAGGTTCGGTTATCGCACTGCCGCTGTCCGGGGTGATCGTCGGGCACTTTGGTTCCCGGTGGACCGTCCGCGCCACTGCGCTCTTGGCCGCCGTCGGCATGGCGGTGGCTTCGCTCGGCTACCTGATAGGAGTCGTGCCAGTAGTCATCGGCCTGTTTCTCCTCGGATTGGGAATGGGGTCCTGGGACGTCGCGATGAATGTCCAAGGCGCATTGGCCGAACGCAGGCTGGGCCAGGCGATCATGCCGCGATTCCATGCCGGCTTCAGCGTGGGGACGGTAGTCGGGGCGCTGATCGGTGCTGGCATGGTGGCGTTAGGCGTGCCGGTGACCGTACACCTGTTAGCGGTGGCCGTGCTGGTTGGCGTGGCGGTACCGCTTGCCGTGCGCGGATTCCTGCCCGATGAGGTCGAACAGGACACGTCAGAAGACGATGGCAAATCGGATTCGCGCAGCTCTGGTCGTAAGGCGCTGCACGCCTGGCGCGAACCGCGGACCTTATTGATCGGGCTGTTCGTGCTGGCCTTCGCGTTCGCGGAGGGAGTCGGCAACGACTGGATCAGCATCGCCCTGATCGACGGCTACGGCACGAGTGCCACCGTTGGCACGCTCGGCTTCGCCACGTTCCTTGCGGCGATGACAGCAGGCCGATGGTTCGGGCCAAGATCACTCGACCGCTACGGCCGAGTGATCGTCCTCCGGGTGCTCACCGTCATGTGTTTGGTTGGTGTGCTGCTGTTTGTCTTCGGCACGAACCTCATCATTGCCTTCGTTGGGGCGGTGCTGTGGGGGGCCGGCCTTGCTCTGGGCTTCCCGGTCGGGATGAGCGCCGGCGCGGACGAGGCGGCGATGGCGGCACCGCGGGTCAGCGTGATCGCCTCGATCGGATATTGCGCGTTCTTGGCAGGGCCACCGCTGATCGGGTTCCTCGGAGATCACTTCACCGTGCTGCGCGCGGTTCTCGCCGTCGCTGTGCTCCTCGCGATGGCCATGATGATCACCGGCGCGATACGACCACCCACCGGCACATCCATCAGCCCCTCACAGGCCGATGCCAGCACAGCGCCGGAGTGAGACAAGTTCCTCTGGAGACGATCGGGTGTCGGAATTGGGCGCGATCGGCGCTTGCCGCCATCACGCTTAGAACTTGTCTCCGGTGCGCCAAGCCATCTCCTGCAGCGTCATAGTGTTGCCGTCGGGGTCGGCCAGCCGTGCGTACTTGACTCCTCCGCCCACGTCCTCTATTGCGCCGACTTCAACGCCGCGCCCGATCAGCTCAGCGCGGGCCTGCTCGATGTTGGCCACGACCAGGTGCAAGCTCTTAATCGTGCCTGGCGCCATCTCGTCGTATGCCGGGACTCCGGTGCCCATGCCGATCGAGCAGGCCGAGCCTGCTGGCGTCAGCTGCACTACCCGGACGCCCGCTGCAGGCTGCACGTCGACGTCTTCCACAAAACCGAGCCGTTCGACATAGAACGTTTTCGCGCGGTCAACATCAGCGACTGGAATAGGCACCAGCTCAAGCTTCATCTCCATCGGGTCTCCTTTGGTTCGAGGCGGTTAGGCCCCGCCTGCTCATTGTTCGTTAGACGCGGCGAGAGGGGGCAATTCATCGGCTGATC
>JBKPEY010000479.1:0-2903 GCA_046744405.1 Actinomycetota bacterium | reverse complement strand
TGATCTTCCGACCGCCGCGGTAGAACCGCTCAGCTGGACGGTTGGACGGCAGGAGAATGACGTCCACGAAGGTGTTCTCCTTCCTACGAGGGTTGCCAGAATGCAGCTGTGACTAAGTCTGTCGATACCGTCATTGTGGCTAGCCGTCGACTCCAGCCAACGCCGGTTTTCGATGCGTATTGGCGGTTCGCGGCAGCGCGCCAGCAGGTGTACCAGGCACGCTTGAGCGGCGACCCACCGCCCTGGACGACAGATGTAATCATGGCCGCACACCGCTTCACCAACTGTTACCGCGCTGCTGACCGGGCCAGTCAGTACCTGATCAGTGAGGTGATCTATCGCGGCAGTCAAGATCCGGCTGAGGTGCTCTTTCGAATTTTGTTGTTCAAATTCTTCAATCGCATCTCAACCTGGCAGTTGCTCCAGGCAGCACTGGGTGATCTTGGCTGGGCGACGTTCCAGCTTGATCGTTACCAGAGCGTGTTAGGTGAGGCCATCGCTGACGGTGAGCGGCTTTATTCGGCGGCCTATGTCATCCCTCCCCCGCCGTTGGGCGCCCGGCGGAAGTACACGAATCATTTGCTGCTACTGCAATGCATGCTCAGCGACGGGCTAGCAGTCCGGCTTCAGAAGAGCGGATCCATGGCGGAGGCATACATGTTGTTGCACTGCTATCCGGGGATCGGCGATTTCCTGGCCTTTCAGTTGATCATCGACATCAACTACTCCACCTTGATCAACTTCGATGAGATGGACTTCGTCGTCGCTGGACCTGGCGCCAAGGATGGAATCTACAAATGCTTCGGTGTTAACAGCCGGGGCATCGAGGCGGAGATCATCCGCTACATGAGTGAGACCCAATCGGAACACTTCACCCGCTTAGCACTGTGCTTTCCTAGTCTGAACGGCCGCCGCTTGCAATTGATCGACTGTCAGAACCTGTTCTGTGAGGTCGACAAGTACGCCAGGCGGGCGTACCCGGAGATCAACGGCTACACCGGCAGAACGCGCATCAAGCAGCGCTACGCGCCTATCGATCAGGCCGTAACTTCCTGGTTTCCGCCAAAGTGGGGCATCAATGGCGCGCAATGTGCTGGCTCGGCGTTGACGTTATAGTATGCGCGCATATAGTATGTACGCATGGCATCTTCCTATACCTACACTCATACGGTCGAAACCGACCTCACCCCGGATGCGATCTGGGCGTTGTACGAGGACGTAACCACCTGGCCTAGCTGGGACGCCGAGGCGGAGTTGATCACTCGGGATGGCCCCTTCGAGGCCGGCACGACCGGCGCGATGAAATTCGTCGGCCAGGAGCCATTGCAGTATCGACTCAAGAAGGTAGAGCCGCTACGTGAGTTCGTCGACGAGACGCCCGTCGGTCCACTCGTCGTCCGGGTCAGCCACCTGCTCGAGCCGCTGGAAAACGGTTCGCGGATCACCTACTCGGCCGAGATCGACGGCCCGAAAGATCAGGCGCAGCAGATCGGACCGATGATCACCGCCGACTTTCCGGAGACGATGGCGTCGTTGATCGCCGTGGCCAAGGAGCGCTCCTCATAGCGCGTCCGCGGTCTCGGTTCGAGACGCCGGAGCAAAGCCCCGGCTTCCTGCTGTGGCGCATCACCTTGTCCTGGCAGCGACGGATTCGAGCTGTGTTGGAGTCGCATGAGCTGACCCACGTGCAGTTTGTGCTACTCGCCTCGTTGTGGTGGCTGGTCGATCATGATCGCCCACCTACCCAAGCAAGGCTCGCCCAGCAAGCGGGGACCGACCCAATGATGACCAGCCAGGTGACTCGCAAGTTGGAGGCCCGGGGCCTGCTGGAGCGGGCGCCTGACCCGACGGACAGCAGAGCGCGCCTGTTGCGCCTGACGACTGCTGGTCGCGCCGTAATCACCCGGGCGCTGGCAGACGTCGAAGCGGCTGACGAGGAATATTTCGCAACGTTGGGCTCGCAGCGCGATGCGTTCGTACGAGCGCTTCGAACGCTGGAGGCGGCAACGGCGCCCTAGTCGCTGGCCTCTCACTTTTGCCCATGCCGGCGACATCGCTCTAGACCCTGCGGAGACCAGCTGTATCCCGTAATATCGCGTCGCGTGAATGGCCTCGACCGCAGGCCTGCATCACCCGCGACCAACGCGATGGGCGCCAAGGATGCCATCGATGTGGTGATCGCCTGGGTGAATGGGGGAGATCCAGAGCATCGCGCCAAGCGCAAGCGGTATCTCGCCGATCCAGGTGGGGATGCCAAGCCGGAGCGCGTGGCCCACGATCAGCGGCGTTTTTCTGACAATGACGAGATCCGCTTCTGTCTGCGCTCGATACGCAATTACGCGCCGTGGGTCCGCACGATCTGGCTGGTGACCGATAACCAGACTCCCGCGGCGATCGATCGGCAGAGGGCTGAGCAGGAGAACATCCGCGTCATCGATCATCGCGAGATCTTCCGCGGCTACGAGCAGTTGCTGCCCACCTTCAACTCGTACGCCATCGAAACCATGTTGTGGCGCATCGAGGGTCTAGCCGATCGCTTTCTGTACTTCAACGACGACATGCTGCTCGTCGGCCCGGTTGAGCCCACAGACTTCTTTTCAAACGACGGCAAAGTCATTCTGCGCGGCCGCTGGAGCAACTTGAAGGGCCAGAGCCCTGAGGAGGTCAGCTTCCACGACACCAACAAGCTGCGGGGCGCCGAAATGCTGGGCTACACGGCGGAGCATTTCTTTTCAACTAACCATGCGATTTATCCCCTGCTCCGACCGGTGATGGAAGAACTATTCGAGGAGTTCAAACCAGCCTTTCTTGCCAATGCCGCGTACCGCTTCCGTAATCGCAAGCAGTTCTGGTCGATCTCTGCCCACAATCATCTGTTGCTCAAGTCGGACCGAGCACGCGTG
>JBKPEY010000175.1:0-4177 GCA_046744405.1 Actinomycetota bacterium | reverse complement strand
CGCCACCTGGACGGTCCACATCGACGAGTCCTGCCCGATGATCAGCGGCCAGAGGAACGCGTTCCAACTGGCGATGAAAGTGATCACCGCGATCGCTGCAAAGAATGCGCCTGAGTTGGGCACCACGACCCGCCAAAATGCGCCGAAATACCCCAGTCCGTCGACTCTCGCCGCCTCTTCGAGGCTGCGTGGGAAGTTGAGGAAGTACTGCCGGAACAGGAAGGTAGTGAAGCCGCTGAAGAGCACCGGCACGATGATCCCTTGGTAAGTGTCCACCCAGCGCAGCTGAGAGACGATGATGAATGACGGGATGAACGTCACCGCCGGAGGAATCATCAAGGTCACCAGGGTGGCGTAGAAGATCGGCGTCGCCCACCGATAGGGAATCCGCGCGAGGCCGTAACCGGCCATTGAGCAGATCAAGAGAATTCCGGCCGTCTGCAACACGGCAATGATTGCGGAGTTCGCGAGCGACTGAAGAATATTCACGCTTGGGTCGGTGAATAGCTCCGCAAAGTTCTCCCAGTGCAGCTGCTTCGGGAAGAGCGTCCAGCCCGGAGCGGTGATGTCGGTGTCCTTCGACAGCGCGTTCCGGACGATCAAGTAGAACGGCAGCAGGAACAGCACCGCCGAGATAATCAAGGCGAGGTAGCGCAGCACGGTAGCCACGACGCTGCCCACAGTGACGCGCCGCCGACGGCGCCGTACCGCCCCTTGCTGCTCCTGCGGCACCGTCTCGGTGACGGCTGACGTTGGGGCGCTCATTCGGCTCTCCCGAAACCGAAGATCCGGCCCTGGGCGAGCGTGACAATCATGATCAGCAACGCCAGGATGACCGCACCAGCCGTACCGTGGCCGAAGTCCTGATTGAACTGCGCCGTGTAGTACAAGTACACCAACGGAGGCCGGGCGAAGGAGGAGTTGCCGAGCAGATTGAAGAACTCATCGAACGCCTGGTAGGCGTTGATCAACAGCAGTAGTAGCACCGCGACCGAGGTGGCACGCAGCTGCGGGAATGTGATGTAACGAAAGGTCTGCCAGGCATTGCGGGCCCCGTCTACGGCCGCCGCCTCGTACAACTCCGGAGAGATCCGCTGCAGCCCAGCCAGAAACAAGATCATGTAGAAGCCGATCTGTAGCCACAGTCGGACCGTCACGATCACCAGCCAGTACCAGGGCGGACTGGTGGTGCCCAGCCAGGCGATGTTGTCCACGCCGAACCAGCTCAGAACCGTATTGGCCAACCCGAACCGTACGCCGTTGAAGATCGACAGCTTCCACACCAGCGATGCCACCACATATGAACAGGCCGTCGGCAGGAAGTACACCGACCTGAAGAAGGCTCGCAGGACTGTGACCTGGTTGAGCAGCAGCGCCAATCCCAAGGACAGCGCGAATGTCAGCGGCACGATGAATGCCGCGAAGATCGTGAACGTGATCAGGCTGTCCAGGAACGGCCCAGGCCGTAGCAAGTCAATGTAGTTCTGGAATCCCACCCAATCGCCCGGGGTCACCGTGTTTTGTGCTCGGGAGAAGCTAAGTACCACCGACCAGACAATCGGCAGGTAAACGAAGATCACCAACCCGATGAGGAATGGCCCGACGAACAGCCAAAATGCGGCTGCAACGCCGGAGATCCGGCCCCTACCGCGCCGCGCCGGGGTCATGTCCGCAGCCGGCGCAGCGAGGGTCGGTGCGGACATGTCAGCCGAACAGCCGGTTCAGTTCTGCATTGACCGCTTTCTCTGCGTTGGCAAGGTTGGAGTCGATGTCACCGCCCTTTCGCACGATGGCGGTGGCCGCGTCGGCGTAGGCATTGTTCATCTTCGGTGTCCACGCCGGGTTACTGGCAACCGCGTAATCGTTGAAAATCCTCAAGGCGTCGGCCGCGGGGCCTGATTGCAACTTCGATGCCTGGGCGGCCAGCGACTTACGCGGCGGGATGTGGAAGCCGTAGCTGAGGTTGAAGTCCTCCTGATTCTTCGTGTTGTCGATCCAGAGCCACTTGATGTAGGCCTTGGCAGCGTCGACGTTCGCCGACTTGGCGCTCACCATGGCACCCCAGCCACCCAAGAACGTCGAAGGCTTGCCGACCGAGCTGCTGAAGGCCGGCCAGGGCACGACGCCGAAGTCATCACCGATTGTTTTTTGGATACCGGGCATAGCCCACAGTCCGCACCATTGCATAGCCACCAGACCCTGGGTGAACGAGGAGGGATCCCACCAATCCGTAGGCGCGCCGAGCAAGATCGACTTCGACAAGAACAGCTCGCGCATCTTGGCGAACGACTGCTTGACCTCGTCGGAGGTAAAACCTGGCTTATTGTCCGGGGTCAGATAGTCGCTGCCTACTGTATAGACGATCGGTCCCAAGAGAGAACCGCCGCCGAACGACGGGGTCACGCCCGCATCGTTGCCGATGAACAGCCCCTTTTGATCTTGGGTATTGAGCGCCTTGGAGGCCGAGATCAACTCGTCGATGGTGGTCGGCGGCTGTACGCCCGCTTTTTCCAGGATGCTCTTGCGGTAGTAGAGCACCCCCATGTCGTCCACCATCTTGATCTGGTAGATCTTGCCGTCCACGGTGGAGGACTTGATGTCGGCATCGGTGTAGTCGCTCTTCACGTCGCCGATGATGTCGTCAAGAGCGGCCACCTGGCCGCTCTTCACCTGGTCGATGTTGACACTGCTCTCGAAGACATCCGGTCCTGACGTTGACAGCAACCCGGCGTTGAGCTTGGAGGTGTAGTCGCCCGGCGTCCACTGGACCTTGACCGCGGCGCCGGGATATTCCTTCGCGTAGCGCGTCACTGCCTGCTGCGTACCAGCCTCGCCGTACTGGTGATACCAGACGTTCAGCGTTGGCTTCGGCCCACTGGCGCCGCCAGAGGCCTGGCCGCCACCCTGGTCGCCGGAGAGTCCAGAGCTCCCGCCGCCACAGGCAGCTAGCACGCGGCTGGCGCCGATTGCAGCGGCTCCAAGCCCCAAGCCACGAAGAAACCGGCGCCGATCGATGGGCTGTCCAGTCATGGATTCACTTCCTTGTGAATTTGAAGGTTGTTTCGATTCAAATCAACGTACTGTCGGGAACTTCTGCGACGAAAGGAGCCACGCGGTTGAGTTGTGAAACCGTTAGGGCAGAGCTCACCTGGACAGGCCCCGTGACAGCACTGACCTAGGTTGATCTGGAACGCGCCTTGACGCGGAGCTTGGCACCGACGTTAGGCAGTTCGACAAAAGTCTGCCCGGGCGCGATTTTGAGCGGGCTGCCGTCCTTCAGGGCGAACTCGAACGGCTCTTGCGGCTTTCCCTTGTTCCACGTGCCGATCACGTAGCGACCACGGTTGAAGTAGTAGAACTTTCCTCGCGTATTGATGATGTTCTGCAGCGGCTCGTCATGGCCGCGACCGCGGAAGATCTTGCCGTAATGCTGCTTGGCCTTGATCACGAGCACATTGTCAGTCGAGACTCGACTGCCATCGGCCAGCACGTGTGGACCCCATGGCATGCTGCGGAGATAGCGCTTCGTCTTCTTGTCGTAGTCGTAGCCCATGAAGTAGCTGTCGCCCTTGTAGGGGATCCTGATCGAGCGGCCACGTCTGCCTTGCCTGGCGCTGACTTCATCGCGGGTCGAGGCGAACGGAAAGTAGGGCTGTGGGGGCCCGGAGCGGAATCGCTTGGTCTGCCGGGCGAGCACCGCCGGATGGCAGACGACCGCTTTGTCGTAGTAGGTGTTTCCGTTCAGGGTGTATACCCGGGATTGATCAATGCCGTACGAGCCGGTCCGAAGGGTGTTCATGTACGACAGCAGGCCTTCGAGGTGGGCGCGATGGTGCTTGACGTAATTGACCACCCATGGAGATGCGCCGGTATTGCCAATCAGTGCAGAAATCGGGCTTAGCAGCGGAATGTCCACCGGCCGAATGGAGCGTACTGGTGCAACGCTGTCGGCTATGTGGGAGTGAAAGACCGGAACGAGCCGGGTCCCGCTGTAACCCGACAGGTCCCGATAGCCCTCGAGTTCAACAAAGACAATGTCGGCCTCGTTGATGCCACGCTGAGGATGCTCTCGGCGATTGTCGGGCACCTTGACCGCAACGGCGGCGTGGCGCGCCTTTTCCTCGTCCTTCAGCAGCTTGCCGGTGAGCGGCCAGCGTGGCCGCGTGTCGACCGACGG
>JBKPEY010000601.1:0-5585 GCA_046744405.1 Actinomycetota bacterium | reverse complement strand
GTCACCGTCTTCCTCAGCGTCTGCAGCCGCGCGTTCAAATAGCGCAATGCCTTCAGTGCACACCAGGGAAACGTCGATGCCGGCTGGGATCTTGATCTCTGCGGTGTGTACCCAGGTCTCCCAAGGATCGCTCCAGCCCTCAACGCGGAATGTCCACAGACCCTCCGTCTCGAGTACGACAGAGGCAGTCCACCAATCGAACCCTTGCGGGGTCGTGCGGTGCATCGGCTCCATGCGATTAGTGCCGCTTGGGTCAGTGAGCACCACCGAGGCGTTGACGGCGTCGTGTCCTTCACGGAACACCGTCGCGCGGATCGGAATAGCCTCCCCGACCACAGCCTTGGCCGGATAGGCGCCGCCCTCGATCACCGGTGACACCTTGTGCACCGGTATGCGATCGAAGATCGCGCCCAGCGACGGCTTGCTGATGGTGACGGCCGGTGCGCCGCCGGGTGAGGTATCAGGCGGTTCCGAGGAGGCTGGGAACGCGGATGCTGTGGAGCCCGCCTGACCCGCGTCGTCGCGCTCAGGCATCGGGAGTCCTGAATCTGTTGCCGTCACGACCCTCAACCTATCGGCCCTCATGCCCCGAGCGGCAGGGGCCGATTGCAGTGACTTTGCTGCATTAGCCGCATTCAGCTGGGGTATATCAGCCCGGTGCGTCATCCGGCCCGATAAGAGCGGAAACCCCATGACATCCGAAGTTCGTCGGTAGGTTATGCCAGTGCGCGCTATTCGCCGTTTCATCGTTCGCCCGGTGCTGCCCGAGCCGCTCAAGCCACTTGGCGACCTGGCCCGCAACCTCCGGTGGTGCTGGCACACTGAAACCCAGGATCTGTTCCGGTCGGTCGATCCTCAGCTGTGGGAGAGCACCGGCGGTGACCCGATCAGGCTCTTGGCTGATGTGTCTGTCGAGCGCCTTCATGCGTTGTCCACCGACAAGCGATTCCTGAAAAACCTTCGCCTGATCCAATCCGATCTCACCGACTACCTCACCGGCGATCATTGGTACCAGGGCTACGCCGCAGAGAACCCGAGCGCACCCGTGAGCATCGGCTACTTCTCGCCAGAGTTCGGGCTCACTGAGGTACTTCCGCAGTACTCGGGTGGACTGGGCATTCTCGCGGGTGATCATCTTAAGACCGCAAGTGATCTTGGCGTCCCGATCATCGGAGTAGGACTGCTTTACCGCCAGGGGTACTTCCGGCAGTCTCTGAACGCTGCAGGCTGGCAACAGGAGCGCTATTCCCTCCTTGACCCAAACGCATTGCCGCTGACATTGCTGCACGATGAGGATGGTCCGGTCAGAGTCGAGGTCCCGCTCGACGGTCGAACTCTGCACGCCCAGGTCTGGCTTGCACAAGTAGGCCGGGTGCCGCTGTTGATGCTGGATTCCGATGTCGAGCAGAACGCCGGCTACGAGCGAGAAGTCACCGATCGGTTGTACGGCGGTGGTACCGATCATCGGCTTGAGCAGGAAGTGCTGCTCGGCATGGGCGGCGTACGGGCCATCCGCGCCTACTGCCGAATCACCGGCACACCGGCGCCAACGGTGTTCCACACCAACGAAGGCCACGCCGGATTTCTGGGTCTGGAGCGGATCCGGGAGTACATGCAAACCGGGGTGGACTTCGATACCGCACTTGAACTCACCCGGGCCGGAACGGTCTTTACGACCCATACTCCGGTGCCAGCCGGGATCGATCGGTTTCCACGGGAGCTGATCGTTCACCAATTCTCAGGCTTTGCGGATCTGCCAGTGGATCGCGTCCTGGCATTGGGCGCCGAAGATTACGAAGGCGGTGATCCGACCAAGTTCAACATGGCCGTGATGGGCTTGCGACTCGCCCAGCGGGCCAACGGGGTCTCCTCGCTCCATGGCGTGGTTTCTCGTGAGATGTTCCAGGGCTTGTGGCGATCGTTCGACACCAGCGAAGTCCCGATCACGCAGATCACCAATGGCGTGCATCACCTCACGTGGGTGCATCGCGATCTGCTCGAGCTCCTCGAGACGCCGAGCGGCAGCCCGTCGGAGGGTGATGGCTACGACTGGGACGCGTTGAGGAGTGTCGACAGCAAGACCATCTGGGCGCTCAAGCGCAGGATGCGCGAAGACCTGATCTCCATGACGCGGGAGCGGCTGGCGGCCAGCAGCGCAAATCGAGGTATTCCGGCAGATTGGGTCGCCAAGACTCTCAACCCCGACGTTGTTACCTTCGGCTTCGCCCGCCGAGTGCCGTCGTACAAGCGGCTGACCCTGATGCTGCGCGATCCTGCCCGACTGAAGGCGTTGCTCTCCGATCCGGAGCGGCCGATTCAGATCGTTATCGCGGGTAAGGCACATCCGGCCGACGAGGGCGGCAAGGCACTGATCCAGCAGATGGTGCAGTTCGCCGATGATCCCGCAATGCGGGAGCACATCGTGTTCCTGCCCGACTACGACATCGCGATGGCCAAGCGGCTCTACCCAGGCTGCGACGTTTGGATGAACAACCCCCTACGCCCCTACGAGGCATGTGGCACATCAGGCATGAAAGCGGCCCTCAACGGCGCAGCGAATATGTCGATCCGCGATGGCTGGTGGGACGAATGGTTCAATCCGGCGTACGGCTGGGAAATTCCGTCAGCCGAAGGTGTGGACAGTGCGGAGCGACGTGACGACCTAGAGGCAAAAGCGCTCTACGACATCATCGAAGACGAGATAGTGCCGCGTTTTTATGATCTTGACACATACGGGTTGCCGGAGCGGTGGATCCAGATGATTCGCGACACCATCGCAGGCTTGGCCCCCAAGGTCGTGGCATCGCGCATGGTTCGCGACTACGTGGCGAACCTCTACACCCCTGCTGCGGCCTCCAGCCTCGCTCTGGACGGCTCGAGGGGTGGTGCTGCGGCACTGGCCAGCTGGAAGCACAGAATCCGTGAAGCCTGGTCGACCGTGTCCGTGGAACATGTGGAGTCACTGGGCGGCGAACAGGTGGAAGTAGGGACCAAGATTCACGTCAGCGCGCTCGTCCGGATAGGCGACCTAAGCCCTGACGACATTCAGGTGCAGCTTGTCACCGGTCGAGTCAGTGGCGACGACCGGCTCTATGAGCCGCGGGTAATCCCATTTCCTACCGGTGTCGATGTCGATGGGGGGCTGCGCCGATACGAGGGCTGGGTAGAAGCCAAGCGCGCCGGCGCCATTGGCTACACGGTCCGAATTGTGCCCTATCATCCGCTGTTGGCAAGCCAGGCGGAGATGGGCCTGGCGGCGCTGCCGGCAAGTATCCCGACGCCTCCGTCGGCTAGTTACGTGCAATAGCAGCCGGGAGCGGCGGAGCCGACGCAGCAACCTCAAACCAGAGGGTCAGTCGACCTGGAGCACCACCACTGTGCGGCCGGGCAGCTGCAGCGTTGAACCAGCGGTGATCTTTTCTGCAGGCAGCTCGCCCTCGGTCCCGGTGTGGGCGATCACAGTGTAGGTATCTGCCCAGGGTCCGTCCGGCAACTCCACCTGGATCGGGTCCGAACCGGCGTGGAACCAGAGCAGGAACGCCTCGTCGGTCACTCGGTACGGGTCATCGAAAGCCAGATACATGCCGAGGGTGCGTCGAGTGGGATCGCGCCAGTCTTGCTCGGTCATCTCGGCGTTCTGACCGCCAAACCATGCGATGTTCCGACGTCCTTGTGGCTCACCTTTGGCATCGAGCAGAAACTCGCCATGCAAGTAATCCTCGCGTCGCAAGACCGGACGTTCGGCGCGCAGCTGAAGAAGTTTGCCCGTCAGATCGATCTGATCGCTCCACGCTTCTTCGGTATCCCAGTGCACCCACGAAAGAGGCGAGTCTTGTCCATAGGCGTTGTTGTTGCCCTGTTGGGTGCGGCCCAGCTCGTCACCGCCGGTGATCATCGGCACTCCGCATGCCAAGATCAAGGTCGCCATGAAGTTGCGCGCCTGACGATGCCGGAGATCATTCACCTCCCGATCGTCAGTCTCACCCTCCACGCCGCAGTTCCATGATCGATTGTCGTCAGATCCATCGCGGTTGGACTCGCCGTTTACTCCGTTGTGCTTGACGTTGTAGGTAACAAGATCACGGAGCGTAAAGCCGTCGTGTGCGGTGACGAAGTTGATGCTCGCCGTGGCTGCCCGGCCGTCGCGATCGAAGATGTCCGGGGAGCCGGTCAGCCGCTGCGCCAGTTCGCCGACTCCATTGGTATTGCCGCGCCAGAAGTCGCGGATATGGTTCCGGAAACGATCGTTCCATTCACTCCAGCCCGGCCCGAAGGCGCCTACCTGATAGCCGTACGGGCCCATGTCCCAAGGCTCAGCGATGATCTTGACCTGGCTCAGCACGGGATCTTCACGAATTGCTTGCTTGAACGGATGATCTTGGTCGACATGATGCCGCTCGTCCCTGATCAAGGTCGTGGCAAGATCGAAGCGGAAACCGTCCACTCCCATCTCGGTAACCCAGTACCGCAACGAATCGAGCACCATGCGCAATACGCCCGGTTCGGAGGTATCGACCGAGTTGCCGCACCCGGTGACGTCGTAGTCATTGCGTCGATCGTCGGTCAGCCGGTAGTAACCGAGATGGTCGATGCCCCGGAAGCACAGCGTGGGACCTTCGTGGCCACCCTCGCCGGTGTGGTTGTAGACGACGTCGAGGATGACCTCAAGTCCGGCATCGTGCAGTGCCGACACCATCTCTTTGAACTCCCGCACCTGCTGACCAAGCGTGCCCACCGAACCGTAGGCAGAATGCGGCGCGAAGTAGCCGAGGGTGTTGTATCCCCAGTAATTGGAAAGCCCTCGACCAACCAGGAACGGCTCGGAGATGAAGTGGTGTACGGGTAGCAGCTCGACCGCCGTCACGCCAAGGTCGGCCAGGTGCTGGACGACAGCGGGATAGGCCAGTCCGGCGTACGTGCCACGTAAATGCTCGGGTACCGCAGGGTGCAGCCGCGTAAAACCCTTGACATGCAACTCATAGATCACCGTCTCCGACATCGGCCTGCGTCGCGCGATCGGCCGGGGCGGGGGCGACTCCGCGACGACAACGCTCAGCGGCACCGCGGCGAAGGAATCAGTGGTGTCTGGAATGTAGTTGGATTCCTTGGTGTGGTCCAGAATCGGGCCCGAGTAATCAACGCCGCCAGTAATCGCGCGGGCGTACGGGTCGACAAGCAACTTTGCTGGGTTGAAGCGAGCCCCTGCTGCGGGATCCCAAGAACCGTGAACTCGGAAGCCGTAGCGTTGCTCGACGGTCACGCCAGGAACGAAGACGGTCCAGACCCAATCGTCGTCGCGGACCATGTCGTAGTTGGTCTGATTGCGGTCCTCGTCCACCAGGGCGAGCTCAACCCGTATTGCTCGCGGAGCCCAGAGTCCGAAGGAAGCACCACCGTCGCGGAGGTGGGCACCAAGAATCGAGGTGTCCTCCGGTACTGGCAGGGCAGTGGACATATCTATGCGCCTTTGCATCTGCTGCTCGCTGAACCGGTCACGATCAAAACGGCTTATTCCCCTTTCGCAGGGAAGATGCGCCTCATTCTGCCTCAGTTGGACGACAGATGCGTATGATCCGGGCGTCAGC
>JBKPEY010000507.1:0-2367 GCA_046744405.1 Actinomycetota bacterium | reverse complement strand
TCCACATGGACTTAAGTACGGTCCGCGCTGGGATCAGTAGGCAGGCGAGCGGGGGCGGATCTGCTGGAAGCAGTAGTAGATCGCGATCACGAAGTGGGCAACCAGGCAGGCCGGCGCGCTAGCCACGGCAATGCCGAGCGTCACGACATATAGCCCAATGCCGACAGCACTGAACCGGACGATTGATCCGCGTACGGCGCCGGGGTCGACGCCCTCGGCCAGCAGCACCGGGTGAAGTGCGATATAGGTGTAGAGCGCGGCGAATCCGAACGACATCGCGAGCATGACTGCGGAGTACACCAGCGCGGCGCTGCGCGCATCGCCATTACCGGCGAGCAGATACTCCGACAGCAACGCCGTGGCAAACGGAATGGCCACTACGCACATCAGCAGCAGCAGGTTGAGGAACAGTACGTTGCGATCCACCAGGCCGACCAATTCGAACACCGCGTGGTGGTTGACCCAGATGATGCCGATGATCAAGAAGCTGGTCACATAGGCGGCATATGCCGGCCATTCATGAACCAACGCGACCGCGAGCGGTTCATGCAGCGCGTTGAGCGGCGGCACATGCAGGTCAAGTACGAGCAGAGTCACCGCAATGGCGAGGACGCCGTCGCTGAACGCCTCCATGCGGCCTGTCTGCGCCATGGCCACCGGCTGATATTGATCGTCCATGTGAAGCTGTATACCGGGCTGGGTAGCGCGACCCAACTGTACCGGCGAGTGCCGATGCAGCTCCCTAGGCATTCCAGCGGGGTATTAGTGGCCCAGGTCGGTGAGGTGATGCAATGGCGCGTGGACTCGCCAAGGATGAACCGCTCGCAGGCGAGTTGCTGCCGGGCGAGGGTCTTGGCCGCGCACCGCTCGCCTGGATGGCTACATGCGTCATCGCAACGCGTCAAGACCAATAACGGAACACCTCACGATCCCCAGGCTCCCGAGCGCCGATAGCCGAGGACCATCGCCAGCGCGATCAGGACCTGCACCACGCCGAGAACGCCTTGGAAAATGACGTACCAGGGTGGCCCCTCGGGTGTCATCTGTCCGGATAACTGCAGGACGGCGACGGGTATGCGCAGCACCCCGAATAGGAAGGCAATCAGGATCAGCCAGAAGGTACATCGCCATCGTAGGAGTGTGCCGATCGAAAGAAGCACGATGAACGCGGTGAGCACCACGACAAAGACGATCTCTACGATGCGCTGCGCGCCAGGCAGCGACCGCAGTCTCTGCTCGTACACTTCGGGTGCCGCAATGAGGATCGCGAGAAGGCTGATCCATGCCATCAGCAAGAACCCGAGGACCAGCGCCTGAACGCGGTTGATCATGGGCTAGCCCCGCGAACTGCTGGGCTCATGAGGCGATCGTAAGAGCGCAGCGCCATCGTGTACGCGCCCAGCCTCCTTGGGTGCAAATGCCTTGGCATCAGCCGCGGCCCGGCGGTCACCAGCCGAGGTTTCGCACATCCAGCTTGATGCTCGATGAAGTGGTCGCCGTCGAGCTGACCGTTAGCGTGTGTATGGGGAGCGCGGTCGCGGTTGGCAATTGAGTGCAACCGTCGATTGTCGAATGACCGGGGGTCCCTACGGATGTGTCTTCATGATCGGCGGGCTTGCCGTGTGACTCTGCCGCTGGTCGCCGATCGCTATTGCTATCTCGGGGATGAGTCCTATTCCTGTGCCGCCCGCTCGACCAGGTTGAATGCGGCTGCTATTGCACAGCGGAGGGGACGGGATCCGTCGGACACCCGCCGCTGACTGACCAGGCAGGACTCCCCCCGGTAAGCAGGGCGCGGGCTCGTTCACGGCTAAACCCCTGCTGTGCCGATCGATTCGGCATCCGTTTGCGCGACTTCGGCGACGGACGAGCCGCAGCTGAGCGGGTTCGGACGCGCGGTCGTGGCGAGATGAACTCTGCGACAACGTGCCCGCCCGTTGCGATCGGCAACCGACAGAACCTGGCCTCGGTAGCGTGCCACTGTGAACGAGTCAGTCTCCGTGGAAACGCTCAGTTCGATCTCGCCCACGAGGTGAGGTCGAGCGAGCCCCGATCTCCGCCGCAGTCCCGTCCAAGGTCCAGCACGCTATGACCGTGCGTTTACCGTTTGGGGACCGGCTCCGGGACGATCGCGTACGCAAGGGAACGGAAAGTGGTCCGATGTCGCCGGCTCCTAGGAATCGGGCCGAACCCGTCCACTAAGGATGCAGAACTCATTGCCTTCAGGGTCGGCGAGAACCACCCACGACGCGTCACGCTGCCCGACATCGGCACGCCGGGCACCGAGGGATAGGAGACGTTGGACTTCTGCGGTTTGGTCGACCGGACGGAAGTCAGGATGGAGTCTGTTCTTGCCTGCCTTCTCCT
>JBKPEY010000215.1:0-4604 GCA_046744405.1 Actinomycetota bacterium | reverse complement strand
GACAAGTCGGCGACCAAGATCGCGTACGCCGGCCCGGCCGTACAAAAGCGCCGCGCAGACCAGTGCGGTAATCGCCGGAATCCAGGTCCACAAGCGACCGACGACTCCGACGGGAAAGCCCATGGCTCTCGGTATCCAGACAACCCAGGTCAGCGCCAGGGTCATCAAGAAGAAAACCAGCGCGTCGTATCGGCGGAGTGTGTTTCGCCAGGCGGAGGCATCCGAGGCAGGTGCTGATCTCATCGTGATGACTCATTCTTCTCGATGTGGGTCCTGCTCGGGCGAACTAGGTAGGGCTGCGGCAGATTGCGGAGAATTGTCGGACTACGTTGGTCAGTCATGAGCATGAGCCAGATCCGGTGGCTGCAGAAGCGTGACTGACCTTGCTCTGACCATCGGCCCTTCTCAGGGCGGAATCGGCAACCTGAGCTGGAGTGGATCAATCCCAGCCGAGTCGCTCGAACTAGCACTCAAAGCCGTAGCCGATGACGCGCTGCTCAGCCAAGGCTTTCGACGTCTGGAAATCGCATTGCCAGCCGAGGATCTGACGGCTCGCCGAGCGGTGCTGCGCTCGGGCTTCCGACTGGAGGGGATTCGCCGCCAGGCCCTCGAGCGGCCGGACGGTTCCTACACAGACATCTGCCTGTTCGCCCGGCTGGCGACCGATCAGGTGGGCGGAAGTCATGGCTTTTCCAGCGTGATGAATTCAGCACTACCGAAGAAACGGCTGATCGCTCACGTGCTCATGCGAGACGTCCAAGATCGCATACTGCTGTGCGAGACGCAGTTCAAGCAGGACTGGGAGCTTCCGGGTGGCATCGTCGAGCCGCTCGAGCCGCCCCGCCTCGGGGCGGAACGAGAGGTCCGTGAGGAACTTGGCATTGATCTTCAGATCGGCCGACTGCTGGTCGTCGACTGGATGCCGCCCTACTTAGGCTGGGACGACGCTATCGAGATGATCTTCGACGGTGGCAAGGTGACTGAAGATGATCTGGCTTCATGGTCGCTGCAGCCGACTGAGATCAAGACGGTTGCCTTGGTAGACCTGCCAGCAGCCAGCGAGCTGCTGACGCCCTTGGCCTTCCGTCGGCTCAGCCTCGCTGCTGGCCTCGGCCCACATGAGATGGCCTATACCGAGGACGGACGTACGCCCTGAGTTGTTCAATCACGTTGCATCGATCAGATCTTGCCCAGCTCAAGGCGCATGTCCTGCAGGGTCACAATCAGCGCGTTGTTGGCGCAGCTCAAGCCGGCCTCCCCATCGGGAGCGAGTACTTTGCCGACGTCTGACATCGGCACAGACTGCTTCACCTTTCCGACGCTGAGCGTGGCATCACCGCTGCTTTCGCCGACCGTAAAGGTCGCCCTGTCGCCTTGCAGTTGGTAATTGCCGCGAATGGTGCCATTGACCAGCAGCCCGGCAGTCTGACCAGCCAAGGTCAACCTGATGGGGTCCTTGCCGGCACCGCTAAGCACATAGGAGTTCCCGTTGAACGTGACAGTGACATCTCCGCCCTCGCCGGTGCCATAAGTACCGCGCTCGCCCACGCCGACAAACCGGATGAGTCGGCTGCGACCAGTAAGACACTGGCTCACCGGCGCCGCAGCGCTCGCGAATGAGCTAGGGCTGGCGTTAGGACCCGTGGAAGCCGCCGGGGCGCTGCTCGGTGTCGGGCTGGAGACATCTGAGTTGGCCGAACATCCGGCAAGCGCCAGCAGCAGTATTGACAACGCAGCGACGAAGAGCCGCTTCATGATCCTCCCCGGTCATCGAGCAACCGCGCCAGCATATGTTGCGAACTCATTCGGCACCGCTAGCTCGGCCGACGCCCGCTGTCGAAACCTACGTGCACGTACGTTCCTTACGCTTTGCACACGTTGCAACCTGGGCAGAGCGCCCGCAACCTAGGCTCACGTAGGTTGCTGCAAGCAGCAGTGGAATTCCCTAGAAGAGTGCGGTCATCAGGTCACGGCGGGCCTTGAGGACCCGTTCGTCGCTGTTGCCGAGTGTCTCGAACAGCTCGAGCAGCCGTACCCGAACCTGGTTCTGCTCCTCTCCCGATAATCGCTTGATCAGCCCGATCAACCGCCTGAATGCAGCGTCTGCCTCTCCAGTGATCATCTCTGCATCGGCGGCAGCTAGCTGGCTGTTCAGGTCATCACTGCCATTCGCCGCAGCAAGGGTCGACTGAGGATCAAGCAGCGCGGCACGCGCGAAGAGACCTGCCTGTGCCTTGCCAGCCTGGGCGCCCGCATCGTTGGGATTGGCTTGCAGCAGTTTGTCGAATTCCTCCCGTGCCGCCGCGAAGTCGCCGCGCTGCAAGGCGTCGTCGGCGGCTGCATAGCGCGGATCTGCCTCCGGCTCAGGCTCGGCATCGGCCCATGATTCTGAGCCGGCCGGCTCGGCACGTCCCACCATCCCGTTCGCAACTGCCGCTTTCAGTACTTGATCAATCGCGGCCTCCACTTGATCTTTGGCCAGCACTCCTTGGAACAACGGAGCCAGCTGCCCATTGATCAGCGCGATAACCGTAGGCACCGCCTGCAGCCCGAGCGCCTGAACAATCCCAGGGGCGGCGTCGACATTCAGCCGGGCCAACAAGAATTTGCCTTCGGATGCATTCGCAATCTCGATCAAGGCGTCGGACAGCTGCTGGCCGGTCGCAACGCGCGGCGAGTACAGCTCAACGACCACCGGGTGCTTGAGCGACTTACGAATGGTCTCCGCCTCGAAGGTCTGCTCGGTGACCTCGACAACGTATGACCCGCCGGCGACAGCCGGTCCACTTGCCTGACCCGCGGTCGACTGCTTAGCGCGCTGAGCCACCTGAGAAAGATCAACCGCGCCGGCGCGGTGGAAGCTGGACGAACTCATGGGCTCATCCTTGCAAAGCCCAGCGATCTTTCGGGTGCCGACCGAGCGCTAAGACCCAGATCGGCAGCACGGATGCTGAGAACGTGCGGGCCGGGCCCTCACCGGCCACGCCAAACGACGGCAGAATGTGGCTCATGGCACACCCTCGCGCCGGCCAACCGGCACTCCCTGAAGACCTCATCGACGTCGACGCAGTCATCAGCGCTTATTACGACCTCGTCCCGGACCCCAGCAATCCAGACCAGCAGGTGGCTTTCGGCACCTCGGGACATCGCGGCTCGAGTCTGGATACGGCTTTCAATGATGCCCACATTGCCGCTACGACCCAGGCAATCGTCGAGTACCGCGCATCGCAGGGCATTACCGGGCCGCTTTACATTGGCAAAGACACTCACGCGCTCTCAACGCCCGCCTGGACGACTGCGATCGAGGTGCTGCTGGCCAACGGCGTCACGGTGTGCGCCGAGGATGACCAGGACTACACGCCCACTCCAGCTATCTCCCGCGCGATTGTGGTGCACAACGCAACGGCAACCGCGAGCAACACCGCCGACGGGATCGTCGTAACGCCGTCGCATAACCCACCTCGCGATGGTGGCTTCAAATACAACCCGCCGCACGGCGGTCCTGCCGACACCGATGCAACGACTGCCATCGCCGCCCGCGCCAATGAGTTGCTAGCCGATGGCTCCGCCATCCGGCGCCGGCCATACGCCGATGTGGTTTCAGAGGTCAACCGCTTCGACTACCTCGGTGCCTATTGCGAAGACCTGGTCAATGCGCTGAACCTGAAAGCTATCCGGGACGCCGGTGTGCACATTGGTGCCGACCCGATGGGCGGGGCGAGTGTGCAGTATTGGGGCTACATCGCAGAGAATCTCGGCATCGACCTGACAGTGGTCAACCCGAAGATCGATCCACGCTGGTCATTCATGACCCTCGATACCGACGGCAAGATCCGGATGGACTGCTCCTCGCCCAATGCCATGGCGAGCCTGATTCGCAACAAGGACGAGTATGACATCGCCACCGGCAACGATGCGGACGCCGATCGGCATGGCATCGTCACGCCCGACGCAGGGCTGATGAACCCCAACGCCTACCTGGCTGTTGCCATCCAGTACCTCTACGCCAACCGGCCGGGCTGGCGCCCGGACACAGGGATCGGCAAGACGCTGGTGTCCTCCTCCATGATCGACAGGGTCGCAGCCGGTCTTGGTCGGAGGTTGGTCGAGGTGCCGGTCGGATTCAAGTGGTTCGTGCCGGGCCTGCGTACTGGTGATATCGGGTTCGGTGGCGAAGAGTCGGCAGGGGCATCGTTACTAGCACTCGATGGCAGCACCTGGACGACCGACAAGGACGGCATCCTGCTGGCGTTACTCGCCAGCGAGATAAAGGCGGTCACCGGCAGGTCTCCGAGTGAGCTCTACGCCGATCTAACCGCGGAGCACGGTGCTCCCGCGTACGCCCGCATCGATGCTCCGGCCAATCGCGAGCAAAAGGCCAAGCTGTCGAAGCTGGATGCATCATCGGTCACTGCGACGGAACTGGCCGGGGAGCCCATCACGGCAATCTTGACCAGGGCGCCTGGCAACGACGCGCCGATCGGCGGCTTGAAGGTCGCGACGGAGTCGGCCTGGTTTGCCGCGCGGCCGTCAGGCACTGAGGACGTTTACAAGATCTATGCCGAGTCATTCAAAGGTCCTGAACATCTAGCACAGGTTCAGGA
>JBKPEY010000317.1:0-2132 GCA_046744405.1 Actinomycetota bacterium | reverse complement strand
AGATCCTCGGCAAGTTGAGGTATCCGACACAGCTCAGCTTCCGAGCGACCCGACCTGCCATGAGATCGCTGGTCATAGAAAATCTGACGCAGCTGACCACGAAAATGCTGGCGCTGGAAGTGCCAGCAGTCCAGGTTCAACCCGTATCCGTGGACAAACAGCAGCGTGAAGTCGTCGGCAGGGCCATCATCGACCTCGGTATGCAAGACGACGCCATCGGGCGTGAGCACGACTGGCCCGCCAGAGCGCAGGGAGAAGAAGTCCTCTACGTCTGCCGCCGAGCTACGGCCGATCCGCTTGGACACGATCCTGCGCTCGAGTTCGATTCCCATGGCGATACCGCCCGCAGCGAGCGCTGCGAAACTGGCGACCAGGCCCAACCCCGCAGCGAGGCGACCACGGCCGGCCGCCATCAGGCAAGCTCCTGGCTGGCATTGAGATAGCGACGCGGGACGCGTGTTCCGATTCGAGTCACGATCTCATAGCCAATGGTGTCGCACCAGCCTGCCCAATCGCCTGCGGTTGGTTCACCATGATCACCAGGGCCGAATACGATCACCTCCTCGCCGGGGCGGGCCATCGGTCCGGCACCCAGTTCCACGACGAATTGATCCATGCAGATCCGTCCCCGAACCGGTACCTGATGCCCTGACCAGCCCACCGACGCTCGGTTACCGGCATGTCGGGGTATGCCGTCGCCGTAGCCCAGCGGCACCAGGCCGACTGTTGTTGGGCCTTCGGCCATCCAGGTCCATCCGTACGAAACACCCACGCCTGCGGGAATCTGCTTCACATTCACCAGCTGAGCGCGCAGCCGCATCACCGGCCGCAAAGTCACTCCAGCAAGTGCCGCGATCCCTGGGGCCGGGTCGATGCCGTATGCAGCAATGCCGACCCGGACAAGATCCAATCGGGCCTCCGGCACCACCAGACTGCCGGCGGAGTTAGCAAGGTGACGCAGCGTGGGCTCCAAGCCAGCGGTCCTGGCCTGTTCGTACGCCCGCTGGTACGCCTCAACCTGCAGAGGTATCGACGGATGGCCAGGCTCGTCGGCGGCGGCCAGATGCGACCAGATGCCGACCACTTCTATAGCCCCGGAGTGTTCGGCCTCAGCGGCCGCCGCACAAATATGCGGCCAGTCGTAACTGGGTGCGCCGTTGCGGGACAGCCCGGTGTCGATCTTGAGATGTACCCGGGCACGTCGCTCGGCGATGGCCGCCGCGGAAACCAACCGGCCGATTTGTTCAACGGATTGGGCAGACACATCTATATCGGCCGCCACCAGCGGCGTGAGGTCCTCATCGAGGCCGTAGAGCCACGCCAGTACCGGGCCGCTATCACCGGCTTCGCGCAGCAACAATGCTTCGGCCGGCGTGGCGACGCCGAGCCACTCGGCACCGGCTGCCCGAGCCTCCCGGGCGCACGGCAGTATGCCGTGGCCATAGCCGTCCGCTTTCACCACCACCATTGCCGGTACACCGGCATGAGCCTGAAGGGCGTCCACGTTTGAACGGAATGCCGCGAGGTCGATCTCCGCACAAGCCGTCGCAGGGTCGATGCCAGCCGCCGCCGTCGGTGCACGCAGCTGACTGGTCATAGCTTCCTCGCACGTTCCTGGAGGCGCCCTAGGGTCTGACCAATGGCGCGCGCCAGCTCTTGAGGTGCCAGCACACCGGGATGGCGGGCCGCGGCGACCGCCTGTACGGATGCGCCCAGCTGTCCGGCTTTCGGCGCATCCAGGCCGGCAGCGAGCAGCGCGGCGCAAACCCCGCCGAGCACATCGCCGGACCCCGCCTGTGCCGTCCATGCTGGGCCGGGCATCGCAACCATCACCGGACCCCCGTCCGAAGCCGCGACCAGCTGCGTCGCACCCTTCAACAGCACAGTCGCCCCGGTTTGCCGAGCGCCGGCGCGTACCGCTCGGACCGGATCCTCCTCGACCCAGCTGCGCTCCTGTTCTAAAAGTCTCGCCAGCTCGCCGGCATGCGGGGTTAGCAGCCAGTTGGCTGGTGCCGGTTTCGGCAAGTAACCCAGCCCGTCGGCGTCCACCACCGCAGGAAGTCCTTCCTCGGCGGCACGCGACAGCACCTCGGCGCCGTCGCTGCGCTCTCCCCAGCCTGACCCGAAAAGGT
>JBKPEY010000495.1:0-1014 GCA_046744405.1 Actinomycetota bacterium | reverse complement strand
TTGGTCACTGCTCTCGGGGATCTACTCAGTACTCCGCTGCCTGATCCGTTTGCCACGGAGATCATCAGCGTGCCAACGCGCGGCGTGGAGCGCTGGTTGTCCCAAGGCCTCGCACAGCGTCTCGGAACCTCGCCCGGTCGTAGTGACGGCGTTTGTGTCGGCGTGTCCTTTCCTTCACCTCGACGGCTCGTGGCGCGAGCCCTGGCTGGCAGCGCGGACGAGGAGGACGTCGATCCCTGGCAGCCACACCGCGCAGTCTGGCCGCTGCTGCGAGTCATCGATGGCTGCCGCGGTGAGCCGTGGGCGGCTGTGTTGTGGCATTACTTCGGTGGTGGCTCCGGTGAGTTGGATGCGCTACGTCAGGGCCGGCGCTGGTCGACGGCCCGGCATCTGGCTGATCTTTTTGCCACGTACGCGTCGGTTCGACCGGGCATGATCAAAAGTTGGTCACAGGGCCGAGATGTCGACCCATCCGGATCCGCCTTGCCCGGCGATCGCGCCTGGCAAGCCGAGTTGTGGCGACGGCTGCGCGATGAACTTGCTGTCCCGAGCCCGGCGGAACGTCTTGATTCGGCGGTCAGCAGGCTACGGCGTGAACCCGAGACGAGTGATCTCCCAGAACGGCTGTCGCTATTCGGCGCCACCCGATTGAGTCCGGATCACATACGCGTACTCTCCGCGCTCGCTGAGCATCGAGATGTGCACCTGTGGCTGGCGCACCCCTCCCCCGCACTGTGGGAGGGCGTGAAGTCGGCGGCGCTGAACAACGGTCTGGGTTCCAGCCAGCCATTGCGACGCTCTGACGACATCACCGAGGAGTTGGTACACCACCGCCTCCTGGCGTACCTGGGCCGCGACATACGCGAACTGCAACTGACCGCGACCATGATCAATCCGAATGCGTCTGATCTGCATCATGCAGCCGTCGAGCCCACCGAGCCGACGACCCTGCTGGGCTGGCTGCAGTCCGACATCGCGGCCAACCGCGCAGCACGGCCCGAAGCTGAGCGGCCA
>JBKPEY010000153.1:0-1511 GCA_046744405.1 Actinomycetota bacterium | reverse complement strand
GGGGATCTGATCTTGATCGACGACGGCCGGATTTCCTTGCGGGCTACGGAGGTTACCGATACCGACGTGATCACAGAGGTGATCGTTGGTGGACCGGTCAGCAACAACAAGGGAATCAACCTTCCCGGCGTAGCGGTCAGTGTCCCGGCAATGAGTGACAAGGACACCGAGGATCTGCGCTGGGCGCTCCGCAATGGCGTCGATATGGTGGCGCTGTCGTTTGTTCGCAGCGCCGAGGACATCAAGTCTGTCCACGAGATCATGGATGCTGAAGGTCGTCGCATCCCGGTGATCGCCAAGCTGGAAAAACCACAGGCGGTAGAGAACCTGAACGAGATCATCGACGCTTTCGACGCCTTCATGGTGGCGCGGGGCGATCTTGGCGTCGAGCTGCCGCTCGAAGAAGTGCCGTTGGTCCAGAAGCAGATTGTCACCGCCGCGCGGCGTTGGGCGAAGCCGGTGATCGTTGCGACTCAGATGTTGGAGTCGATGATTTCCTCGCCACGTCCCACGCGTGCTGAGGCCTCCGACGTTGCTAATGCGATCCTTGATGGCGCGGATGCGGTGATGTTGTCCGGAGAAACCAGTGTTGGAGAGTATCCGGTGCTGTCGGTGCATACCATGGCGCGAATCGTTGAAAACACCGAGGCCCACGGCATGGACCAGATGCACGGGATCGATTGGGACCCGCATACCACAAGCGGTGTGATCACCAAGGCGGCCGAGGAGGTGGCTCAGCGGATTGGCGCCAAGTTCTTGGTGACCTTTACGACTTCCGGCGACTCGGCGCGCCGGCTAACCCGGCTTCGCTCGAGTATTCCGGTGCTCGCCTTCACCCCATACGAGGCAACTCGCGCGGCACTGACGTTGAACTGGGGCGTCGAGACGTTCATGGCACCCATGGTCGGGCACACCGACGAGATGATCCGCGAAGTCGACAAGTCCCTGACCGAGAGCGGCCGGATTGCTGACGGCGAACGCGTGGTCATCGTTGCCGGCTCCCCACCTGGCGTCGCCGGCCAAACGAACATGATTCGGGTACGCCGCATCGGCGCCCCCCTGTAGAAGGCGATGCGGAGTGGGATGTCATTTGAGCCTTTGTGAGTGGGCCGCAAGGACATAGGCCTTCGCCTCCCTCCTCCGGCACACGCTCTGAAGCGCGCCTGGTGATGCCGGGCAAGTTCGGCAAACCTAAGATGCTTGAAACCTGACGATCACAAAGTCCATTTGACCGCAGACCCGACCATCGCGTTTTGCCGTGCTGGTCCGGCACCACCAGGCAAAGCGCAAGTCAGAAAGTGCCGGAGAGGGTGTGCTGTTTCAGGACATAGGCGACACATGTCGCAAGACATAGGCGACACAGCTGTGCGTGAGATTCGGGCGTGTCGAAAGCCCGCCTGGTCATCACTGCCGTCGTTGTCGAGGGACGTCCGGTTGCCCAGGTGGCCGCCGACTACAAGGTGTCGCGACAGTGGATCTACAAGCTGCTAGCCCGCTACCGCAGCGATGGC
>JBKPEY010000079.1:0-5389 GCA_046744405.1 Actinomycetota bacterium | reverse complement strand
TGGGTGCAGGGTGGCGCCTTGCTGGGCGACCTGGACCGAGCGGCACAGGCCTTCGGGTTGGCAACGACGGCGGGCAACGTTTCCCATACCGGCGTCGGCGGGCTGACGCTCGGTGGTGGCATGGGCTGGCTGGCAAGACGCTTCGGACTCGCTTGTGACAACGTCGTGTCCTACGAAACCGTCACCGCCGACGGCGCGACGCTACGGGTCAGTGAGTCGCAGAACGAAGACTTGTTCTGGGGGCTGCGCGGCGGAGGCGGCAACTTCGGTGTGGTTACCGAGTTCGAGTTCCGTCTCCACGAGGTCGGCACTGCCGCCTTGCTCATTGATCGTGTGTTCGACCTCGCCGCCGCGCCTTCCGCCATGCGCCGCTGGCGAGACCAGATCGGCGACGGGGTCCCACCCCAGGCAACGCCCATCGCCTGGATCGGGACGGTGGCCGACTCGCCGGACGTGCTGCCGCAGCTACGGAACCGAACAGTGGCAAGCCTGGGTTTCGTCTGGGTGGGTGATACCGATGAAGGCCGGCGGTTGCTGCCGCTGGTTGACAGTCTCGGCGAGCCGCTGGCCGACCGGACCGAGGAGGTGTCCTATCTACGCCTGCAGAGCGTCGACGACGAATGGCACCGCCCTGGACTCCGCCGACGATACTTCAAGGGGCACTACTTGACTGAGTTGTCCGACGACGCAATCGATGCGTTCCTCTCCCAAGGTGAACCCGATCCCCGCGCGGACCGAACGCAGCTACCCAACGGCTCACTGCAGGGTTATGGCGGCGCCATCGCAGCGACGTCGAACGACGACAGCGCCTTCAGCCATCGCAATACGTTGGTGGAGTTCGTCGGCGCCACCGCATGGACCGACCCGGCTGAGGATGATCAGCGGCTGACTGCGGCGCGCCGGTTTGGCGCGGTTATCGAGCCGTTCGCGAGCGGCGTGTACGTCAACGTCTTGTCCGACGAGGGCCAGGCTGGTGTGCGTCGGGCATACCCGGCCGACAAGCTGGACCGACTCGCCTCGCTCAAGCGCCGATACGACCCCGACAACATCTTTCACCTCAACCAGAACATTCCACCCGAGGTATGACCACCCTCCGACGGTCAGCGCATACCGCTATCTGCTTGTCGCGGCACTGTCGTCTGTGGTCCGCTGTCCACTCCTGGGTTCGATCAGCGCCGCAGTCATCGGCAACAGCAGTACGGTGATCGCGCCACCGGCGACGAGCAGCGATGCATTTGCGCTGCTCATGTGTTCCGACTTCACAGCAACGGCTGTGACGGCGACGATAATCGGCAACCCCGTCGCGCCGTACAGCGCGATCTGCGCGCTCTGCAGGCCATTGAATACCTGCCGAGTGTTAGGGCCGCGCTCTGTGCGACTCGCCACGTAAATCGGACCGCCGCGAACGAGAAGAATGGCGAGGATAAAGATCAGCAGCCCGATCGGGTGAGCGGCAATCGCTGAAGGATCGATCGCCATGCCCGAGGTAATGAAGAAGATCGGAATCAGCAAGCCGAACGCCAGGCCTTCGAGCTTGTGCTCGAGCGACTCATCTCCTTCCGGAAGCGCTCGGCGGAGCACGAAACCCGCCGCGAACGCACCGAGCACCACATCCAGATCGAAGGCGATGGCCAGTCCGCCAAGACTGATCAAAAGCAGGACGACCAGTCGTACGGTGATTTGTGCTGTCGTTTCAGAACCGCCGACGATCAGTTGATGGGTACGCGACCCGGGGCGTAAGCGTGCCGAGGGAAGCGTAAAGATCAGCGCGACGACCGTAAAGATCGCCAATACCCCAATCGAAGCCAAAGTGCCTCGGCTACTGAGAAGCAGAGCCATGGCGATGACCGGACACAGTTCACCAAAAGCGCCATGGTTCAAAACCGCCGCACCCAGCTTCGTATCCAGCTGACCGCTGTCTTTCAGGATCGGCAGCAAGGTGCCCAAAGCGGTCGAGACGAGGGCAATCGCAACCGCGATCTCCGCGTGGATTGCGCCACTCAACCCGATGACACCGACCAATGCCAATGCCAGAGCGAAGCAGATCAACCAGGTGACGAAGGCTCTCCGGCCGCCGCGGCCGGTGAGTTCTTTCGGTTCGATCTCGTATCCGGCGAGCAGAAACAGCATCCCCAGCCCAAGTTCCCGAAGTACTTCAAGACCCTCGCCGATCGCCGCTAGACCAAGCACGCCGGGACCGATGACTACACCGAGCGCAAGGAGCAGGACTACTTCGGGGATGAGGCGCCGCGGCACGAGGCCAGCGAGCAACGGTGCTATCACGGCGCATAGCGCGATCCAGAACAATGACGCCGCGGTTCCCGCCATAGCTAAACGATCTCATCCGACGCCTGTAGGGCCTGATGCCTCACTCCGCGACTCGCGAACCAGAGGTTCACGCTCCATCCGGCTTGGGCCGTTTCGCCCCCTCAAGGCGGTAGCGGGCTCGAATCTCGGCGCCCTACACGACGCAAGCGGCCGTCACCGAGCACTCACCTAGTGCTTGATCTGCAGCATGCCCAGCGCGTTCTTTCCGGGATCAACGATCCATGCTGCCCATGCGAATCCGATGTCGGCAATCCCGTCCTCTGTCTTCAGTTCGGGCAAATCGTAGTCCTCGACTTTGACCCCTCGTGAACGCAGTTCCGCGACCTCGGCGCGCAGGTCGCTTACCTGCCATGACGCCTGTGTTTGGGTGTCGGCTGTCCCTGTGGTGCTCTTGGTTACGCTCAATTGCGTTCCGCCACCACAGCGAAGGGTGATTGCGGCGTCACTCTCCCTCAGGAGCTCTAAACCCAGCTGGTCGTGATAGAACTCCCTGGCCGCCGCGAGATCGGGCGCCAGCAACACTGGATAGATCGGATATGTGCCAAGCATGGCTGACCTCCGTTTCTTTCTACTCATTTGCGATGATGCAGTGGGAGTGCGTCGATTCCTGCTTCGAATCGCATTGCAATCCGAGGCAGCTTTTTGAGTCAGCTCGTCACTGAGCGTGCTGACTCGACCCACTGAGCCCGCCATGCGGGTGGCTCAAACGGGGCAGCCCAGTATGCAGTTTCCCGCGCCACCAGACCGTCTTGGTACTCGTGAATGACGACGGTGTAGAACAGCTCTCCGTCGTAGTCGAAGACCATCTCGATCGCCCAAAGATCACCAGAACCAACGATGCGGCGCAGGGAGACCCGCGGTGGAGTCGGAAGCGCGAGCCGAAGCTCGCTGATCTTTTGCTTTCCCCTGATGACCTCCCCGGACTGGGGCCAGTCGATCACAACATCATCTTGGTAAAAGGCGTCGAACGGCTCCATGTCGCGGGGACTTGTGTTGATCAACTCCACAAATCGCCGGATCTCGGCCCGCCTTGACTCATCATTCATTTCACGCGCCTCCATGTTGTTTACGGGTCACATCGCTTGGTGGTATGACGCCGGTTAGGACGGTCCCTAATGCTCGCTCGATCAGTGGCCCCAGCTCGGCTTGGCCATCCGCCGCCTGCCATTCCTCGACCGCAACCCACAACGCTGCGGCGACTGCGGCAGCAATGGCACGAATTTCCAGCTCGTCTGTACTCCTGCCAAGCCGCTCCGCGAGGACACCTGCCATCGCGCGGGCAGAAGTAGCCTGCTCCTGGCGCAGGCGTGGATGGAGTGCTGGCGTACGGAAAGCAAGCTTGAGCCGCTCAAGTACCCGTTCTCGGTCCTCGTCGTAGAAAGCCGACAACCCTTCCACGATCGCGTGGCATAACGCTGCAATAGCAGACTCGTCTTGTCGCGCCGCCATAAATCCGCCAAGCAGCGGTCGGTATACCGGCCAGAAGACAACCTCTTCCTTAGTCGAGAAATAGCGAAAGAATGTACGCGTAGCGACATCGGCGGCTTCAGCAATCTCCTCGATTGTGGTTGCCTCGAAGCCTTTCTCGGCGAACAGCCGAAGCGCCTCTGCCTGAATCACCCGCCGGGTCCGTTCCCTTTTTCGATCCCTCAGCGACTTTGACGGCTCCTCATCGTGCACTGGGAGACTGGTCATTTCCGGCAGTCTATGACAGTTGGCACTTTGTGACAACTGTCATAGAGTGACATGTTGTGGGTTAGGTGCCTAGCAACGGGTTCCTGGTGTCAGCGGATGACGTTAACGCCCAGTTAGTTTGACCGTAAGAGAAGCTTTCAGGCCTCGATCTCGGGCTGCTGCGGCGCGCGTTCAAGCACGCTGACGCGCTCCAGCTTGTCCGCTAGGCCAGCGCCATCCGAGCCGTGGAGCCAAGGCACAGCCGAATTCCCAGTCGGCGTGTGACCACGGAAGCTGCTGCCAGCGAGCACAGCCTCACTCGGACTAAGCTGCCGGATGCACACTGCCGCCACATTGTCAGGATGCTGCGCGACGAAGTCGCGGTAGATCGACTCGTCGTGTTGACCATCGTCACCGACCAGCAGCCACTTGATGTGAGGAAACTCCCGCGTCAGGCGTTCCAAGCTGCTGCGCTTGTGCTCGCGACCGCTACGGAACCAACTGTCAGCCGTCGGCCCCCAGTCAGTGAGCAGCAATGCGCCCGCCGGATACAGGTTGCGTGACAGGAAGCGGGTCAACGTAGGCGCCACGTTCCACGCTCCGGTGGATAAGTAAATGAATGGTGCTCCTGGGTAGCGGCTGCTCAGCCGCTCGTAAAGGACGGGCATACCAGGAGTTGTGGCTCGCGCGTGCTCATTGACAACGAACGTGTGCCAGGCGGCCAGCAGGGGGCGAGGCAGTGCAGTCACCATGACTGTGTCATCTATATCCGACACAACTCCGAATGTCGTCTCTGGATCGACAACGAAGGCCAGAGCCATTGCGGCGTCGGAGCCTTCTGAGCTCATCACTATCCGATGCCAGCCTGGCTCAAGATCAACATCGACAACCACGTCGATGATGCCGCTGCTGTCAGCCTGAATGTCAAACGATTGTTCACCGATGTTCAGATGTACGGTCGCGTTCTCGACCGGAACACCAACGAAGTTTCGCCAGCCGCGGGCTCCAGCCGGTGGGTCGGCCTGGCGTCGGGAATGCTTTGCTAACAGTACCCGAGCGAGCACCCGCAACCAGCTCGTCGAACCGTAGCCGGTGTAAGGGACGACCTCCACGACATAGCCAGCATGGCGAGCGCGTCGTTCGCGCCATCGTTGCACAGCATGATCAACTCGGACAGCCCGCTGGTGAATCAGAGACTCCTCCACACCGCCGACCCTAGCGGCCACGCCCCCTGGTCCGACAACCCGTCACCGGTCGAAGATTTGACTGCCGTTCACCACCTCCGAGGTCGAAAAGTCCGCACTGGTCGGAAATTGGAATCTCGCTCCGGCAGTTGATCAACGCCGTAAATCATTCACCGCCGCTACGACGCAGCACCTCGCTCAGC
>JBKPEY010000180.1:0-3882 GCA_046744405.1 Actinomycetota bacterium | reverse complement strand
TCCGTAACCCTGCCAGCATTGGGCGAGAGCGTCACCGAAGGAACTGTCAGCCGGTGGCTCAAGCAGGTGGGCGACACTGTCGAAGCTGACGAGCCGCTACTGGAGGTGTCGACGGACAAGGTCGACACTGAGATTCCGTCCCCGGCATCGGGCGTGCTGTTAGAGATCAAGGCGCAAGAGGACGAGACCGTCGAGGTCGGCGCGGTACTCGCAGTAATCGGTGAGCCGAGTGAGGCTGACGGTGGCGCAGCATCGCCGAGCGAGGCACCAGCCACTGAAGCTCCCACGGAACAGGCGGCCGAGACGCCACCCGAAGATGCGGCTCCACAGCAGGCAGCAGAGACAGCGCCGGAGGCAGAAGAAACGGAAGCGCCGCAAGCTGAGGATACGGCCCCGCCGCAGGCGGCGGAATCGCCCCCGCCGCAGGCGGAAGAATCGGCCCCCCAAGAGGCTGAGGCAAGGACAGAGGAGGCGGCTCCGCCAGAAGAAGCCGAGGAGCCGACCGAGACGAGCGAGCTGAGCGAGGCGAAGGCTGAGCCAGCTGCAGCCCCTAGCGGAGGCGGAAATGGATCTGCTGGTGGCACCGAAGTCACTCTGCCCGGTCTGGGCGAAAGCGTTACGGAGGGAACGGTAAGCCGCTGGCTCAAGCAGGTAGGTGACTCTGTCCAGGCCGACGAGCCGTTGCTGGAGGTCTCGACGGACAAGGTCGACACCGAAATACCGTCACCGACCTCCGGCGAATTGCTCGAGATTCGGGTTCAAGAAGACGAGACGGTTGGGGTTGGAGCGGTCCTTGCCGTCATCGGTGAAGCGGGGGCTGCAGCGGCAGCACCCGAAGCGCCTGCTGAGACAGCACCCGAGGCTGCGCCGCAAGCCGAGCCCCGCCGGGAACCTGAGCCTCAGCAGGAGGCGGAACCTGAGGCCCAAGCCGAACCAGAGCCCGAACCAGAACCTCAGCCGCAAGCCGAGCGTGAGCCAGAAGCTGAACGCGAGCCCGAGCCGCAGCCACAACCTGAGCCAGAGGTCGCCGCACCAACCGCGAAGGGCAACGGGCAGCCAGAACAGCGCGGTCCGGCAGGTGATTCAGGTACTGCCACGCGGACAGTCAGCGACTCCGACACCACGTATGTGACGCCACTGGTACGCAAGCTCGCCAACGAGCATGGCGTTGATCTCGGGTCGCTGAACGGGACAGGTGTCGGCGGCCGCATCCGCAAGCAGGACGTACTCGCGGCCGCTGAGGCTGCCAGGCAAGCGGCTGCCACCCCTGCGCCCGAGACCGCCGAACCAACTGCAGCGGAGCCAGCTGAAGCCGCGTCAGCAGCACCCACAGCTGAGGTCAGCAGTCTGCGCGGAACGACCGAGAAGATGTCGCGGCTGCGCCAAACGATCGCAAAGCGCATGGTCGAGTCGCTGCAGGTCTCAGCCCAGCTGACCGCAACTGTCGAGGTGGATATGACAGCCATCTCGCAGATCCGCGCCAAGGTCAAGGACGACTTCAAGAAGCGCGAAGGCGCGACATTGTCCTACCTGCCGTTCATCGCGAAGGCCGCCGTCGAAGCCTTGAAGGTGTACCCGAAAGTCAACGCCACGATCGATACCGAAGAGCGCACCATCACCTACCCAGACGCCGAGCATCTCGGCATCGCCGTGCAGACCGATCGGGGGCTGCTGGTTCCGGTGATCAAGGATGCCGGTGATCTGAGCATCGCCGGATTGGCTAAGCGGATCGCTGACCTGGCAGCGCGTACCCGGCAGAACAAGGTCACCCCCGACGAATTGATCGGCGGCACGTTCACCATCACCAATTACGGCTCAGCGGGCACATTGATGGATACTCCGATCATCAACCAGCCTCAGGTGGCGATTCTGGGAACCGGTGCGCTGGTCAAACGGCCGGTGGTGATCTCCGACGCACGCCTCGGCGAGGTGATTGCGATCCGGGACATGATGTACCTCTCGCTGTCGTACGACCACCGGCTGATCGACGGCGCCGAGGCGGCCCAATTCCTCAGCACCTTGAAATCGCGGCTGGAGGAAGGCGACTTCGGGGCCGAGTTCGGACTTTGAGGAGCGATCGCGAATGAAAGTTGTCGTCGTCGGTGCCACTGGGAACGTTGGAACGAGTGTGGTCGAGGCGCTCGCTGGAGACCCCGCAATTACCGAGATCGTCGGCGTTGCCCGGCGTACGCCGTCGTCGTGGCAACCTGCGAAAACTCGGTTTGAAGCCACGGACGCGCGATCGCCACAAGTTGCCCAGCATCTGGCCGGAGCGGATGCCGTCGTGCTGCTGTCATGGGCATTCCAACCGACCCACCGGCCTTTGGTGACCTGGGATGTCAACGTGCTCGGCGGCATGAATGTCCTCGAGGCCGCGGCCGACGCCGGAGTGCGAACAGTCGTCTATGCCTCGTCACTTGCCGCTTACTCCCCCGGACCGGGCCAGCACGTCGACGAAAGCTGGCCGACGCACAGCATGCCCACCGCGGCCTACGGTCGAGAGAAGGCCTATCTCGAGCGTTATCTCGACGCCTACGAGTTGCGTCATCCAGAAATCCGAGTCGTTCGGATGCGCACGAGCTTCATCTTCAAACGCTCCTCGGCCAGCGAACAGCGGCGGATCTTCGCCGGGCCGCTGGTCCCGCGTGCGCTCTTGCGACCGGGACGTTTGCCAGTCGTGCCGTTCCCCGCCGGCCTGCGGTTTCAGGCCATGCACGGCGAGGACGCCGGGGAGGCGTACCGGTTGGCCGTACTTAGCGACGCTCGCGGTGCCTATAACGTCGCTGCGGATCCGATCATCGACCGGGAGATATTCGGCAAGTTGTTAGAAGCCAGGGCCATTCAGGTGCCGAAGCAGGCTCTGGCGGCGGCGATGGCAGGTGCATGGCGGCTGCGACTCATTCCATCGGACGAGTCGCTGCTCAAGCTGTTCGTGTCGTTGCCGACCCTTGACGTCAGTCGTATCCGCACCGAGCTTGGCTGGCAGCCCCGGCATTCTGGCGTCGACGCGCTGACTGAGGTCATGGAGGCGATGGCGGAGGGTGCCGGGGGTCCGACTCCCCCGCTGCATCCATCGGGCGCCGACTAGGTGGCTGAGTTGAAAGGGTTGTTGGCTGGGTCGTGGAGCGACGCAGTCCGCGAGCTCCTGCTGTCGGCGAAGCGGGCCGCCTGTCATAGTGGCAGTACGAGATTAGACTCAGCGCCATGGCCCTAGAGTTTGTCGATCTTGGGTTGGGTAGCGAGCACCTCGACTACCAATCAACCTGGGATTTGCAGCGTGCCATTCATGCTGACGTATCGGCCGGCACACGACCTGACACTGTTCTGCTACTGGAGCACGCCAGTGTCTATACGGCAGGGAAGCGGACGGAGCCTCACGAGCGGCCCCTCGATGGCACGCCGGTCGTCGATGTCGACCGCGGCGGCAAGATCACCTGGCACGGACCAGGCCAGCTGGTGGGTTATCCCATCGTCCGGCTGCCGGAGGCGGCGCTGGTTGTCGACTACGTACGGCGGCTTGAAGAGGCGATGATCGCCCTGCTTACCGAGTACGGCCTCAGAACCGGCCGGATCCGGGGTCGCTCAGGGGTTTGGCTGGCCGCAGATAATCATCGACCGGAGCGCAAGGTCGCCGCCATCGGAGTCCGCGTTGCAGCTGGCACGACGATGCACGGCTTCGCGCTGAATGTTGATCCCGATCTGGCGGCGTTCGACCGCATCATCCCGTGCGGACTCAGCGGAGTCGGTGTCACATCGATGGCTGCCGAACTTGGCGGCCCGATTGCGATCACCGATGTTGCGCAGGCTCTCATTCCGCAGTTGCGGCGCTATCTCGCGTTCGAGGAATACGTCCAGTCGCCCGATATCGGGTCAGCACCAGAG
>JBKPEY010000613.1:0-2787 GCA_046744405.1 Actinomycetota bacterium | reverse complement strand
GCAATTGTCTACCTGGAAATACCCCCAACTGGCCGATCCCGATGTGGTGCTACGCGCAGCGCTGCAGATCACCGGTCCACCGCAAACCTTCCTGGTACGCCCGGACGGCACCATTGCCTATCGGCACGCCGGACCATTCTCTTCCGCTGATGAGATCCGCGACGTGGTGCGTCAGCATCTCGGGGTCAGTCCGTGATCAATGCTGAGCCGGAACGGCCCGAATGGCTCGACACTTTGATTGCCGCTCTATCTGAGCAATCCCGGCTCGACAAGGTAGTGGCTCTCCGGCCAGGGGTTGGTGCCCGGCCAGCTGCGGTATTGATCTTGATCGGCGAGGGTCCGCAGGGTCCGGAGATCATGTTCGTGGAGCGGGCCGCAGGTCTGCGTACCCATGCTGGACAAATTGCCTTTCCTGGCGGCGCTGCAGACGCCGGCGATCATGATCTTGCCGACACGGCTTTGCGCGAGGCAACTGAGGAGACCGGCGTCGACCGGAGCGGGATTGAGGTGCTCGGGGCGCTGCCGCCGGCGTATGTGGAGGTGAGCGGGTTCGACGTGACAGCGGTGATCGCATGGTGGCGCGAGCCAAGCCCGGTGGCGGTAATCGACTCGCGAGAGGCGGCCTCGATCGATATCGTGCCGGTCGCCGTACTGACCGATCCCGCGCACCGGGCCCGAGTCAGGCATCCGTCGGGTTACACGGGTCCGGCGTTCGAGGTGAACGGACACCTGATCTGGGGATTGACCGCGCACCTGCTGGACGGCGTACTTGATCTTGCTGGATGGCAGCAGCCTTGGGACCGAAGTCGCCAGATACCGATTCCGCTGCGCTACCTGACCGATCGGAACCCAGACCATGGAGGACCAGATGCCCACTGATGATCACCGCGTGGAATTGATGGCACGCTGGAACACCACGCTGCCACAGCAATCCGAGCTCGGCGAGAACTTGATCGCTCGATATCGCGAGCCGCATCGGCACTACCACACCGCCAAGCACTTGCTCGATGTGCTGACCATGATCGACCAGCTTGCCGATGATCATGATCTCTTTCTGGTGCAGCTGGCCGCGTGGTATCACGATGCTATCTATGCCATCCCGGCCGGCCAGCTCAGTAACGAAGAGGCTTCTGCTCGGTTGGCGCTGCGTGAGCTGAGCCTTGTTGGCCTCGAGCAGGAGGATCTGAACCAGATCGCGCGGCTGGTACGGCTAACTGAGACACATCTGCCCGGACCGCGTGACCCGGAGGGCGAGCTGCTCTGCGATGCCGATCTGTCGATCCTGGCATCCGATCCAGCCCAGTACGCCGACTACGTTGCCGCTATCCGAGCGGAGTACGCCCAAGCGCCCGAGGAGCAATTCCTTGCCGGGCGGCTTGCCGTGCTGAGCGAGCTTGCCGACCGGGAAATATTCCGTACCCGCAAGGGACGCCAACTTAGCGATGCCGCGCGTGCCAACGTCGTAGCGGAGATAGCTGGCATCAGCGAGCGTCTCGGAATCGCTGTGGAAGGATCCGATGTGTGACCTCTGAGCCGACGCAGACCGCCGTTGCACCTGTTGACCGCCCAACTGACTGGTGGAAGTCGGCGGTGGTCTATCAGATCTACCCACGCTCCTTCGCCGACAGCAATGGGGACGGCACGGGCGACATTCCAGGGATGCTGACACACCTGGACTACCTGGCGCAGCTTGGCGTCGACGTGGTCTGGCTATCTCCGGTGTACGTCTCGCCGATGGACGACAACGGCTATGACATCAGCGACTACCAAGACGTCGACCCGATTTTTGGCACTCTGGAGGACTTAGATCTACTCATCGCGGGCTTGCACGAGCGCGGCATCAAGATCTTGATGGATCTGGTCGTGAACCACACCTCCGATGAACACCCGTGGTTCATCGAGTCGCGTGACCCGGCCTCGGCTAAGCGGGACTGGTACTGGTGGCGTCCGCCCCGAGAAGGATTCGAACCGGGGGCCGAGGACGCCGAGCCGACGAACTGGGAGTCGGCGTTCCACGGCTCAACCTGGCAGTTTGACGAGCGCAGCGGGGAGTACTACCTGCACCTGTTCAGCACCAAGCAGCCTGACCTCAACTGGGAGAACCCGGAGGTAAGGCAAGCGATCTATTCCATGATGAACTGGTGGGTCGATCGGGGCATCGACGGCTTCCGTATGGACGTGATCAACCTGATCTCCAAGGCCGAGCTCAACGACGGCGTGCCACCGCCGGGGAAAACCAGAGTTTTCTGTTTTCCGTTCACAGCAAATGGTCCGCGGCTTGATGAGTTCCTCGCTGAGATGAACGCCGCAGTGGGTTTGGACGAGCGGAACCTCCTCACGGTTGGCGAGATGCCCGGCTCCACCGTTGAGACTGCTCGGCGGGCGACGGATCCGGCGAATCACGAGCTGAGCATGGTTTTCACGTTTGAGCATGTGAGCCTCGACATGGTCCCCGGTGGCCACGGCAGGTACGATTTGGCTCCGCTTTCGTTGCCAGCATTGAAAAACAATCTGAATGAGTGGCAGCTGGCGTTGGCAGACGTCGGCTGGAACTCGCTGTATTGGGATAATCATGATCAACCGCGGGCTGTGTCGCGGTTCGGTGACGATAGCCCCGAGCATCGGGAGAATTCCGCCAAGACGCTAGGCACCGTGCAACACATGCACAAGGGCACGCCGTACATCTATCAGGGCGAAGAGCTCGGTATGACCAATAGCTACTTCACCGCCATCGAGCACTACCGCGACATCGAGTCGATCAACTACCACGCCTCGGCGATCAGCCTT
>JBKPEY010000237.1:0-5800 GCA_046744405.1 Actinomycetota bacterium | reverse complement strand
TCTGTAATCTCGTCAAGATCAAGATGCTGACTGTCGATCAGGTTGGCGCCGGGCGGACAATGCGCCAAGATCTGATCATCAATGTAGGTGCCCGCATACAGGCAAACCGGAGAAGACTCGATCAGCCGTACGGCCCGCAGTGTCAACAGATCAGCCGCACCAGGACCTGCGCCGACGAAATGAACCGTCATTGCGGACCCTTGATCGCGCACCACTGAACCACCGGTCGCGCTGGTCGCCAGCCGTGATAGCCCCCGATCGGCTCCAAGTGCTCCACCGAGTGTCGGCTCAGCTCGCCGCCATGACGCCTCCAGAAGTCAATCACAATCATCTCGGTCTCCTGGGTTACGGCATGAACAACCACGCGGCCATCTGGCTGCAGCGCCGCCCATGACGTATCCAGCGTCTCAGCAGTCCCTCCGCCACCGACGAAAACCGCATTCGGGCACGGCAGCGAGGCCAGCACGGCAGGCGCGTCCCCATGCAACACCTCAAGTCCGGGAACGCCAAGCGCTTCGGCATTGGAACGAATCCGCTTCACCCGATCATGGTCACGCTCTATCGCAATCGCCCGGCATCGAGGGTCCGAGCGCAGCCACTCGATGGCAATCGAGCCCGCGCCGGCGCCGACATCCCACAGCAACTCCCCCGGCCGCGGCATCAGACGAGCCAGCGCGGAAGCCCGAAGGTCACGCTTGGTCAGCTGCCCATCATGATCAAAAGCTGTGTCTGGCAATCCGGGTGCCAGCGACGCATCGCGGCCAGCGCCTGCGCAAGCGATGCAAATCACGTTGAGCGACGGCGCTTCGCCGGCCCACGCCCGGGCCACCGCGTCGGTTCGCGACTCACTTTCGGTGTCAAGATCGCCTAGGACGGTTACCACACTCTCGCCGTACCCCGCATCGGTGAGCAGCTGAGCCACCTCAGCAGGACTGTCAGCGTCACGTGACAAGATGATCATGCGCTGGCCCGGAAACAAATAGCGCCGTACTGCATCGAGATCGCCGCCACGCAGTCGTACTAGCTCTGTTGTCTCTTCCGGCCAGCCCATCCGTGCCTGTGCTAATGCGACCGACGACACCGCCGGATGGATATGAACCGCGTCGGCTCCGAGCATCTCGATCAGAGTGCTGCCGATGCCGGCGACCAACGGATCACCGGAGGCGAGAGCTACGACGCGTCGTCCGGCGACCTGGTTGAGCACGCTCGGCAATCCTTCTCGCAGCGGCGTAGGCCACCGCAGTCGCAGCTGATCAGCAGACTGCGGAATCAGATCAAGATGCCGAGGACTGCCGAGCAGCACCTCCGCAGACCGAATTGTCGCTCGCAGTCGCTCTGGAAGGTCCTGCCAACCTCGAGCGCTCAGCCCGACCACCTCAATCACGCCTCAGAGCGTATGCAGCAAGTGGGCAGCTGTCGCGAGGCGCTCAACTCCTAGGACCGCTGTACTCGGCAGACGACCTCTCTGGGGTCATGAACCATGCTGCGGCGGCCGCGCACAGGTCATCGAATCGATGCTCGGCCTCGACTGCACCCTCATATCCGGCGAGCTCCAGGCTGACAGCCCCGTGGGTTGCGGCCCACAACACACCCGCAATGTGCATGGGATCTTCGGCCCGGAATACCTTGGCACGGATGCACTCAGCAACGGCTTCGGCGAGCATGCGAAGCGGGCGAAGGCTTGTCTGGTATGCCTCTGGAGATGGCACGAATCCAGGGATCGGACGCTGGAACATCACCGCGTAATAGGACCTGTTGGCCAGCGCATTGGCACGGTAGGCGCGGCCCATCGCAGCGAGCCTTTCGAGCGGGTTGGGTCCACTCGCTTGATCAAGTGCGTCACCCAACCGGGTGAAGCCTTCGTTCCACAGCGCCTCGGCGATACCAGCCTTACCGCCAAACATTGTGTACAACACGGTGGTAGAACAGCCCACTTCCGCAGCAACTCGCCGCATCGTCAGAGCATCGAAGCCGGCGGTCTCGAGCAGCGAGCTAGCTGTGTCGAGAATCAGTCTGCGCAACGAAGCCCTGTTCATCACTTGTGCCGCGGCATACGGCGTCTTCGCGTCAGCTTGTGCCATGCGCGCCATAGGTCTCCTGCCAAGTCAGGTTGCGATTGCTAGAAAGGTTGAGTAACGTCGTTTCTGTTGAAGAACATTGTTACAGAGGGACCCGAAATGGTCGATCGCGCCGTGATACAACCACGGATCCAGCTGCTCGGCGTCGATGAGGCTCCGGCGGCTGGCACCCTTCTTGCGGCAAGTCACGCCAATTACCCGGCGTTCCGCGTGGTATTTCCCGATTCAAGTGTCCGGAGTCGGGTGCTGTTGCCGTTTCAGGCTGCGGCCGCGCGCGATGCCGCCAGATACGGTCGGTTCGTCGGCGCCCTCCTGGAGGATCGTCTTGCCAGGGTCGCGCTGTGGCAGCCGCCCGGCCGGTTTCCGCTGAGTTTCGTGCGAAAACTGGGGATGGCGCCCGGGCTATTGCGTGCCGCGATCGGGGCGGGACGGGCGTTAACGCGGTTCGCCAACTCCGGAGCTGCCCTGGAACAAGCGTTTCCCAGGGAACCAGACTGGTATCTCCAAGCCCTTGGCGTTCACCCCAGCGCCCAACACCGAGGGGTCGGAGCCGCGTTGCTGCGCGACGGTCTAGCCCTCGTTGACGCGGACAATGCGCGTTGCCATCTGCACACGTCGGACGCGGCAAATGTTCAGTACTACAAGCGTTGGGGCTTCGAACTCACGCAACCTGCTTTCTCAGCGGGAGCCGGCGGACCGACGTACTACGGGATGACTCGACCGGCATCCCGCTCTTCTGTTCGCTCATCCACGATCGCAGCAGATATGACATGATTCGAGGCGGCGACGGCAGAGGAATCCGGTGCGAGTCCGGAGCGGTCCCGCCACTGTGACCCGGACGTTTGGTCATTCTCAGCGAATCTCCGGGAAGTCAGGACGACTGCCGTTGCCGGCCGCCGTCGCATGCCGCGTACGCCGGCCTAACCCAGATGTGCCGCGGGCGTGGATACCTGCAGGAAGGGTGTGAGGTGAGGACGTTTCCGTTCTCCGCAGTCGTCGGTTCTGAGGACATGGCACTCGCCTTGATCTTGACAACCATCTCGCCAGAAGTCGGCGGAGTCTTAGTACGCGGCGAGAAGGGCACGGCCAAGACCACCATGGTTCGGGCCCTCGCGCAGATACTGCCAAGCACCAGCGTGATCGAAGGATGCCGCTTCAGCTGCGATCCAGCCGACCCCGATCCGACCTGCCCTGATGGCCCTCATGATCATCCGGCGGTGATGTCACGCCCCGCAAGGCTGGTTGAGCTCCCTGTGGGGGCAACCGAAGATCGCGTGATCGGCTCGCTGGATCTTCGACAAGCGCTCGGTGTCGGGGAAGTGGTGTACGAGCCGGGCCTGTTGGCTGCCGCCCACCGCGGAATCCTCTATGTCGATGAGGTCAATCTGCTTCATGATCATCTAGTGGATCTACTGCTGGATGCCGCTGCGATGGGCCGCTCAACCGTTGAGCGAGACGGTGTCTCGGTAGCCCATGCGGCCAGGTTGATCTTGATTGGAACGATGAATCCGGAGGAAGGTGAGCTGCGGCCACAACTGCTTGATCGGTTCGGACTAACGGTAGAGATTACCGCTCCCCGGGATCCGGAGTTACGAGCAGAGGTGATCCGGCGGCGGCTCTCCTTCGACCGGAATCCGGCTGCCTTCGTTGCCGCCTATGCAGCCAGCGAAGACGAACTCCGGCTGCGGATCATCACAGCTCGATCGCTTTTGCCGTCGGTGCAGCTGGATGATCGGCAACTGACCACCATCGCCAGAGTTTGTGGGGCTTTCGAGGTCGACGGCATGCGAGCCGACATCGTGACCGCACGAGCGGCGGCCGCACATGCCGTGTGGCAAGGTCGTCGTGAGATCACCAAGTCCGATATCCGGGCTGCGGCCAGGCTGGCGTTGCCGCATCGCCGCCGCCGCAATCCCTTCGATGCGCCCGGCCTGGATGAGGATCTCCTTGATCGACTTCTGGACGAGGAGTCAGATCCGGACCCAAGTCCGCCGCCGCAGGGCAGTCCGCCGAACGGGCCCTCGAGCGGCTCTGGGCCCAACGGTGCGCAGCACGTTAATGGGCACCAGGAGATGCGGCCTGAGCCGGTCGAAGGCCCGCTGAGTGCGCCGTCGGCGAGCTCAGCGTCAACGGAGCGGATCTTTTCGGCGGGCGAGACGTACCACACCCGAATGTTCACGGCACCGGGAATCGGCGTCGGTGAGGCGGGCCGTCGCAGCCGTGCACTGACCTCGGCCGGTCGTACTGTCGGAGCGATTCCGCCAGAGCATGATCACGGTCGGTTGCACCTGACCGCAACTATCCGGGCGGCTGCGCCGCACCAGGCCACCCGCGGTCGGCTTGCTGCCGAACGACTGCGCCTCGCCGCTCCGGATCTGCGCCTTGCGGTAACGGAAGGGCGCGAGTCCAACCTGGTGCTCCTGGTTGTCGACGCATCGGGCTCGATGGCTGCCCGGCGCCGCATGGAGGCCGTCAAAGCCGCCGCACTCTCCCTATTGCTCGATGCCTATCAGCGTCGGGACAAGATCGGCTTGATCACCTTTCGCGGAGCAGCGGCAGCCCTGGCGCTGCCTCCCACATCCTCGATCGATACCGCAGCACGGCGGCTGCAGGAACTACCAACCGGCGGACGTACCCCGCTTGCCGAAGGCCTGCTCTGCGCCGCGGAGACCCTGCGGCTGGAGCGGATCCGGGACCCGCGCCGCCGGCCACTGCTAGTAGTTGTCACCGACGGGCGGGCGACGCATGGCCCGGATGCCGTCGGGCGCTCGCGCTTGATCGCTGATCAGCTGCGTCGCACCGGCGTCGCATCACTGCTTATCGATTGCGAGACGGGGCGGATGTCACTGGGTCTAGCCCAAACCTTGAGCCTGCACCTCGGTGCTCAATACGTGACAGTCGACGAGGTAGCCGCTGATCAACTCGTGCAGGCCGTACGCCACAGTCGGGCCGCCTGATGCCAGCTGGTGTCCCCGATGCGGTCCCAGACGATGGGCTGACTACCCGACAGCGGCGGCAGCGGCCGTTGTTGATCATCCATACCGGAGACGGCAAAGGAAAGTCGACAGCAGCCTTCGGGCTCGCGCTGCGTGGTTGGAACCAAGGCTGGTCGGTCGCGGTCTTCCAGTTCGTGAAATCGGCTCGGTGGCGAATCGGTGAGCAGACCGCACTCGAGTCGCTGTCAGAACTGCATGATGCGACCGGTCAGGGCGGCTCCATCGAGTGGCACAAGATGGGGGCGGGATGGTCGTGGAGCCGCAAGGCCGGAACCGAGAATGATCATGCTGCCGCGGCGGCGGAAGGATGGCAGGAAATCAAGCGTCGGCTTAGCGACGGACGGCACACGCTGTACGTGCTGGACGAGTTCACCTATCCGATCAACTGGGGATGGGTCGACATTGATGACGTGGTCGAGACCTTGGCCTGTCGGAACGGCTACCAACACGTCATCATTACCGGTCGGCGCGCTGATCCAAAGCTGATCGGGACTGCTCAACTGGTTACCGAAATGACCAAGATCAAACACCCCTTCGACACCGGGCAGAAGGGGCAACGAGGGATCGAGTGGTGATCGAGGTGAGATCGCCAAGATCGGCTATGACACTGCCGCGCCTGGTAATCGCCGCTCCGGGCTCTGGACACGGCAAAACAACGGTAGCCACCGGGTTGATGGGCGCGCTGAGTGCGAAAGGTCTCCAGGTCGCAGGCTTCAAGGTCGGGCC
>JBKPEY010000615.1:0-2356 GCA_046744405.1 Actinomycetota bacterium | reverse complement strand
GTTGGGAGCGACCTTCTCCTCACACAGTTCGCGGACCGCAGCTCGGAATGCGTCATGCTCCTCACTGGGCCGGTACATGTCCGCGAAATCCGCCACGTCATTGATTGTGCCTGCTCGCTGACGCTCGCAGGAGCCGAGCCTGATCTCAGACCGTGGCGGCGAGCGGATCCCAGTCCTCTGGTAACAGCGGCGGCTTGTCGACCGAGCTGTCCACCTCAACGAACGCCCGCGACTCGACCGACTCCGCGATCGCGATCATCGTGTCCAGGACGTGGTAGGCCAGCGCCCCTTGCGCGCGATGCTGCCTCCCTTCGCGTATCGCACGAGCCATGTCCAACACTCCCGTGCCTCGAGAGGACGAGGCAGTCGTTGTCGTCACCGTTTCCCACTCCTCGGCGTTACGACGCCTGATCGCGATCTTGCCTTCAAAGTAGTTGGGGTCCGGAAACAGCATCGTCGCTTCGGTGCCATTGATTTCCAGCAGGGTACGAGGCAGCGCTGAGTCGAAGGAGAACATGGCCTGAGCGGATTGGCCCGACTCGAACTGAACCAGTGTGCTTACGTGGCTCGGTACCGTGACATCGAACTCCTCACCTGCTTTCGGGCCGGAGCCGATTACCCGACGCTCCCGCGCCTTGGACCCGAGCGCAGCCACCGAGGAGGCGGCGCCGAACACCTGCACAATTGCGGTGAGGTAGTAAGGCCCAAGGTCGAACAGCGGTCCAGCACCGGCTGCATAAAGAAATGCCGGATTCGGATGCCATGACTCAGGACCAGGCAACTGCAAGAGCGCGAGTGCCGTAAGCGGCATCCCGATCATGCCCTGCTCAGTCAACCGGTAGGCGGTTTGCAGGCCATTACCGAGGAAAGTGTCTGGAGCGCAGCCCACCAATAGCCCAGCCTGCTCGGCGGTGTCGAGCAAGCTCTGGCCGCTGACGCGATCGAGGGCCAGAGGCTTCTCGTTCCAGACGTGCTTGCCAGCCTTGATGGCTTGAGTAGCCACTTCGGCATGAGCCGCCGGGATGGTGAGGTTAACGACGATCTCCACGTCGGGGTGATCGAGAACTATATCGGCGTCTCCGGCCGCGGGCACGTCGTACTTGGCCGCCTTTTCCTGGGCCGCCTCGGGGAAGAGATCGCCAATAGCTAACACCTTGGTGTCGGCGAAGTTGGTGAGATTCTCCAAGTAGGTGTTGCTGATCGTGCCGGCGCCGATTACGCCGACACCAACCGGCTCACTCATGCTGAAGCCGCCTCGGCGAGCAGGAACGCACGACTTGCTCGCACGGCCTCCAGCAGATCGGTTTCGGAGTCGTCGAGCTCAATGACGCGCAACGCGTCTGGAGCCGCCGCGATGAAGTCCCGTACCGGAAGCACACCGGAGCCCACAGCCACCTGCTTGCTCGTGTCCAGCGTCCCGTCGCCATCCTTGAGGTGCAGCGCGACAACCCGATCACCTAGCCGTTTGAGCAAAGCTGGCACATCGGCACCGCCCGCGTACGCCCAGTACGTGTCCACCTCCAAGACCACTTCCGGCGCCAGCCGATCCGCGAACACCTCAAGCGCATGAACGCCGCTGATCTTGGACTCAAGCTCGAAATGATGGTTGTGATAGCCAACCGTGAGACCGTGTCGGGCCGCGGTCTTTGCTGCCTCATTCAGCTGGGATGCGATTTCGCTGATGTCGGCCTCAGTTTGCCACCGGGCTGGGTCGACGTATGGGTCGATAACCGTTTGGACGCCAAGTTCCGCGGCCAGCTGACAGATCTCCTCCTGATTGCCACTGAGCAAGCCCACATGGGTGGTCGGCGCAGCCAACCGACTCTGGCGCAGTGCCGTGCGTAGCCGATCCCCATACGCAACGAGTTGGAATGGCTCCACCTGGGTGAAGCCGAAGTCGGCGAGCTGTTGCAACGTTCCGTCGAAATCCTGCTCCAGGGCCTTGCGCAGGGTGTACAGCTGAACCGACAACTCAGGCATGACGACTTCCCCTTCCGATTGGCTTTTGTGGTCACACTACGTGGTCTCGCCGAGCAGCTGTCGGGCAAGCAGCGTGCCGCCTGCGGTGGCAATCGGAAAAACCACCACTCCGGCAAAGGGAATGGCCAGCAGTAAGAACGTGGGGACCGCGAAACCAAGGACTCGAAGACGGCGCGACCGCATCGCGGCTCGGCGATCCACTAGCCGCAGCCGGCCGCGTCTCTCGAACGGGGATCCGACCAGCTCGATTCCCAGCATCCAGCCGCCGAAGATCGCCGAGATCACCGGCACTACGGTCTGTCCAACGACAGGTATGAATCCCGTTGCAAAGAGCAGAAGGGCGCCAAGTGCCGATACCGCAATAAGACCCAGAGCT
>JBKPEY010000391.1:0-3573 GCA_046744405.1 Actinomycetota bacterium | reverse complement strand
GTGGTGACCGATGCGTGACCCAGCAGTTCCTGCACGACGCGGATGTCGGCGCCCCCATCCAGTAGGTGAGTCGCGTAAGAGTGCCTCAGGGTATGCGGCGATACGTCGGCTGTGATACCTGCTTTCTTGGCAACCGATTGCAACACTGCCCAAGCGCTCTGCCTCGACAGTCGGCCGCCTCTGGCATTGACGAACAGCGCCGGCGTCCCATGACCGCGTGTGACAAGCACCGGCCGCCCGCGGACCAGATAGGCATCCAGCGCCGCGCGAGCGTACGAGCCAACCGGCACGATGCGCTCCTTGCCGCCTTTGCCCAACACCCGCAATCCGGGTGCCGGCTCGTCGGCCGGTGCCCGGAGCAGTCGACTCACCTCGTCCACCTCAAGCCCTACAGCCTCGGAGATCCTGATGCCCGTGCCGTACAGCAGCTCAAGGAGCGCCGCATCACGCAGGCCAACCTCAGTTTCGGCGGAGGGAACGGCGAGCATGGCCTGAACCTGCTCCAAGCTCAAGGCCTTCGGCAGCCGTCTGGGTGGCTTCGGCGGCCTGACGGTCCGCGCCGGATCATCGCCGGTCAGCCCTTCTGCGGCTGCGAACCGGTGCAGGCTGCGGACCGCTATCACAGCGCGCGCGACGCTCGCATTTGCCAGGGGTGCCTCTACCCAGCCGTCACCGTTCGGTCCGGCTACGCCCTCTCGCAACCGAGCTGCGTAATTGCCGATCATTGCGCTCTCCACCTGGCACGGATCGGTGACACCGAGACCGGCCAGATACTCGGCGTAGCGGGTGAGGTCGCGACGGTAGGCAGCAACTGTGTGCCGGGACATGCCACGCTCGACGGTGAGATGGTCGAGATAGGTCTGGATCAGCCCCAGCATCGCTGAGCCGTCACCCGAGGACGTCGGCCAGCTCCCGATGCTGGAGCCCATGCGCCTGGGCGACCGGACCGTTGGTGATCATGCCATCGTGGGTGTTCAATCCCAGCGCCAGAGCTGGATCAGCTTTCAGCGCATCTCGCCAACCACGATTGGCGAGGCTCAACGCGTACGGCAGTGTGACGTTGGTCAGCGCGTACGTCGAGGTGTTGGGCACCGCTCCTGGCATGTTGGCCACGCAGTAGAACACGGAGTTGTGCACTCGGAAGGTGGGCTCGGCGTGAGTGGTGGGCCGGCTGTCCTCGAAGCAGCCGCCTTGGTCGATGGCAATGTCGACGAGCACGCTACCCGGCCGCATCCTGGACACGAGCTCGTTGCTGATCAAGGTTGGGGCCTTCGCCCCCGGGACCAGCACGGCGCCAATAACGAGGTCGGCGTCTAAGACCGCCCGCTCGACCTCGTACGCGTTGGATGCCACGGTTTGCAGATGGCCTTGATAGATCCGGTCCGCCTCGCGCAGCTTGTCGATGTTGCGGTCCAAAAGCAACACCTCAGCTTGCATACCGAGCGAAATCGCTGCCGCGTTCATGCCCGATACGCCGGCGCCGATGACCACCACCTTCGCGGCGTACACACCCGAGACCCCGCCCATCAAGGTGCCGCGGCCGCCACCTTGCCGCATCAGGTGGTAGGCACCTACCTGCGGCGCCAGCCTGCCGGCTACCTCGCTCATCGGTGCAAGCAGCGGCAGAGTGCCATTGGTCAGCTGCACCGTCTCATATGCGATGCCGGTCACCTTGCGGTCCAACAACGCTCGGGTGCATTCCCGGCTGGCTGCCAGATGCAGATAGGTAAACAGCACTTGGCCGGATTGCATGCACTCGTACTCGATCGGAATTGGCTCCTTGACCTTCAAGATCAGCTCAGCGTCCTGCCACACGTCGTCGCGGCTGGCGACGATTTTGGCCCCGGCAGCTGTGAACTCGGCGTCGGTGATCGAGGAGCCGGAGCCTGCACCGGCCTGAACGAGCACGTCGTGGCCATGTCTGGTGAGTTCATGGACCCCGGCTGGTGTGATGGCGACCCGATATTCATGGTTCTTGACCTCGGTGGGCACGCCGACTCTCATGGATCCTCCTGATCGAATCTGGGCGTCCTCCTGACCGAACCTGGGCGCTCACCTTGATCATGCCACGCGGCGACGGGCGTCGGGCGGATCGTGGTTGGGCAGGCAGCGCCACGACGGTTAGGCTCGCACGAAACGGGAAACCTGCATGGAAGCCAATGTGACAAGCGTGTTGCCAATTGCCCACGACTGGGCCAAGGAGTACGCCGAACTGTCGGCGCGGGACGCCGATTTAGCTCCCGAGGATCTCGAGCGTGCCGCCATCGCGGCCCATGTGCTGGGTAACGATGAGCAAGCGGTCAGCTTGCTGGACCGTGCGCATCGCAGCTATCTGGTGCAAGGTCATGCCGATAAGGCTGCGCGCTGTGTCTTCTGGCTCATCTTCCACCTCCGCAACACCGGCCAAAACGCCCGCGCAGCCGGCTGGATAGTCCGGGCACGCCGCCTCCTTGACGAGCATGATTCAGACGGCCATCTTTCCTACCTTGTGCTGCTGGGCGACGGCGTCGCCCTCATGCAGGCTGGAGCCGTCGAAGAGGCACTGCCGATGGTGGAGCGAGCAGCCGACGGGGCTGAGGCCGCCGGGGATGATGACCTCTTCGTGCTTGCCGGTTTGGCTCGCGGACGTTGTCTGGATGTGCAGGGGCGTAAGGCACAAGCACTCGCGGCGCTAGACGAGATCATGGTCTACGTCGTCGGGGATCGGGTGGCGCCGCAGGTGGTCGGAATCGCCTACTGCTCGGTGATCTCGTTATGCATGGATCGGTTCGACATCCAGCGTGCCGCTGAGTGGACTTCAGCACTTACTCGCTGGTGCGACGCGCAATCCGGACTCCTGCCTTATCGCGGAGAATGCCAGGTGCACCGAGCCGAAATCCTCCAGCTGCACGGCTCATGGACTGAAGCCGCCGAAGAGGTCGTCCAGGTCAGCCAGCGACTGCCGAAAGCCAGCTTTGTTGCCGGCGCGGCGCACTACCGGTTGGCCGAGCTCTATCGGCTCCGCGGCCAATTGGACTTGGCTGAGCGCTCCTATGCCGCCGCCGCGAGTTGCGGCCGCGAGGTGCAGCCGGGCCTGGCTCTGGTCCGATGGGCGCAAGGTAACCCGGCAGCAGGGCTCGCGGGGTTGGACCGTGCGTTGGCAGAGAGCCGTAGCCTGGCGCGGCGGTCGCTGCTGCTTGCCGCGAAGGTCGAAATTGCACTGGCTGCAGGAAGCATCGATACTGCGCAGAGGGCACTCGGCGAGCTCGAGAAGCATGCTGAGACGATCGAAACGCCATATATGGCGGCTCTTGTTGCCGATGCGGCTGGCCGGCTACGGCTCGCCGAGGATGACCCACAGGCGGCTTTGTCGCTGCTGCGGCGGGCCTGGGCGTTATGGCAAGAGGTCGATGCGCCGTATGAGGCAGCGCGTACTCGGGTCCAGGTCAGCGCGGCGTGCCGAGCACTAGGTGACGACGATGCTGCCCGGATGGAGCTTGATGCCGCACGCACCCTCTTCGAGCAACTTGGCGCCCAATGTGATCTTGTCGCGTTGGCGCCAACCGAAGGCCCCGCCGCCCTGGGCCATCCGCT
>JBKPEY010000135.1:0-1814 GCA_046744405.1 Actinomycetota bacterium | reverse complement strand
AATATCTCGCAACTCTGAATGATGAGCAGACAGCCAAAGATAGCCAAGTCCTGATTGACATGATGCAGCGCATCAGCGGGCACGAGCCAGAGTTATACAATGCCGGCACCATCGGATTTGGCACCTACCACTACAAGTACGACAGCGGACGCGAAGGCGACGCGGCCACCATCTGTTTCTATCCTAGAAAAAATAAAATTACCATCTACCTAATGGACGGCACGGCGCGCTACCCTAATTTGCTGGCGAAGTTAGGAAAACACACTATCACCGGCTACTGTCTGTACATCAAGCACCTCAGTGATATTGAGCAGCCAGTCCTCGAGCAAATCGTCCGGCAGTCTAATGAGTTTATTACGACCAAGGCCCAAGATGGGCCGATAGACAAAATATTATGGAAGACGGAAACAGCCTAAGGCGAAGGAGGCGGTATGAGAAAGATCAGCGTTCAAGAGTTCGTAACCCTAGACGGCGTCATGCAGGCACCGGGCGGGCCCGAGGAAGACAAATCCAGCAACTTTGAATATGGCGGCTGGACTGCGCCGTATTTCCACGAAGCCGACGAAGAGGCCAGCGAGTTCATGGCCAAAATCATGCAGCCGACCGACCTGCTGCTCGGCAAGAAAACCTTTGATATTTTTGAAGACTACTGGCCGAAGCACGCGGACGCTTGGCCAGGCATCAATGAGGTCACCAAGTACGTCGTGTCCAGCACTCCAGGCAAGTCCGATTGGCAAAACTCGGTCTTCCTTACCAGCGTCGACGACATCAAGAAACTCAAGGATTCAGACGGCTCCGACCTCCACGTGATCGGCAGTAGCGTGCTAGTCCAGACCCTGCTCAAACATGATCTGGTCGATGAGCTCGTCCTGATGATGTTCCCCATCACGCTCGGCTCAGGCAAACGCCTCTTCCGCGAGGGCACTATGCTGGCGGCCTTCAAGATGACGGACAGTTTGGTGACCAAGAATGGCGTGATCTTCGCCATTTACGAGCGCGCCGGCGACGTTGAGACCGGGACCGTCGGAGCGTAAGTGCACCCGCTCTCCATCAGAAATCCGCTGGCTTGGATAATGCCCGCCGCGTCGGGGCAGAGATGGATGTAGCAGCAGCGCGCTGATCAGTTCGCCGTCACACGCCACGCCACCTCGCCGATACCGCTACGGTGTGCCGTCGGTTCGGGATCGAGATTTAAGCCCCGCATGTCGCGCCGACGGTTCGTTTGGCACAGCGTGGCTCGGTCATGATGACGCGCCGGTCGTGGTGTGGGTCGGGGATTGCCTGCGGACTAGGGGAAGCGGGAGCATCTGTGTCACCGGCTGTACCGCCTTGGACGGATCGGCGTGAGTCTGGCCCGCGTCCAATCGAGCGCAGATCCTCGGCACGACCACCGAATGACTGCCAACGGTCGGGCATCCCATGCCACCGCCCACACGGTGGGCGGGTCGGCACCGGTGCGGACTTGTGGCTGGTCCGGGGAGGGCAACGGAGATTACGCAAAGATCCGGACGCGGACGGCAGCGCAGTGGCTGAGCCCTTCCTCCTGCTCGGCGGGCGTGGTCTGACGGCCATCTCTGCTTATCGCGCGGCCAGCATGCTCACAGGGGAGTCCAGCTCACGAGGACTGCGGCGCGAGCGCCACGGCGTGCCGCGGGGGAATGCTGGCCCCCGATCTGATCCGCGACGACTAGTACTTCACGATGTCGCTCGTCCACGAGTTGGCACGGCAAGAAGAAGCGCGAGAAACCGCCGTCTCCATGAAAGATCGTCCGCCGGGATGGCGCCAGGGTGCTGCTCGTGGCCGGATCTTCGTC
>JBKPEY010000262.1:0-1784 GCA_046744405.1 Actinomycetota bacterium | reverse complement strand
GGCGCGCTGGAGGCGCTGTTACTGCTCACTGCTGAACCGGTGACTGAGTTCGAGCTGGCGCAGGCTGTTGGAGTACCGGAGTCGGTTGTCGCCGAGACGCTGGCAGAGCTAGAGGCGTTCTACACCGAGACGGGCCGTGGTTTCGAGCTCCGGCAGGTCGGCGGTGGCTGGCGGTATTACACCCGCGAGGAGTATGCAGACCTGATCACTCGCTACGTGATGGAGGGCCAGACCTCGAAGCTGTCTCAGGCCGCCTTGGAGACTCTCGCGGTTGTCGCATATACGCAACCCATTTCTCGGGCTCGTGTCTCCGCTGTCCGAGGGGTCAATGTGGACGGCGTCATCAGAACGCTGCTTTCGCGTGGCCTCATCGAGGAGGTCGGCCACGATCAGGAGTCTGGCGCTGTGCTGTTCGCCACGACAAGCTACTTTCTGGAACGGATGGGTTTGAACACCCTCGACGAGTTGCCGCCACTGGCCCCACAGCTACCCGAAGTAGATGAGCTGGAGGCGGAGTTGGGTCAGCTGACGGGTGCCGCTGCGAACTCTCCGCATGTGGATTCGAAGTCTGTCGAGGAGCCAGCAGATCCTCCTCAAGAGCCGCCTTCGTGACCGAGCCTGCAGACGGCGTACGCCTCCAGAAGGTGCTTGCCCAAGCCGGCATAGGCTCTCGCCGGGCGTGTGAAATCTTGATCGGTGATGGACGTGTGGAAGTGAATTCCGAAGTTGTCACTGAGCAGGGCCGCAGGGTCGACCCCGAGCGAGACGTCATTCGAGTCGACGGTGCGCGCATTCCACCACCGCGCCGGCATCTCTACCTAGCCCTGAACAAGCCTCGCGGCGTCGTCGTGACGATGGATGACCCAGCAGGCCGGCGCACCGTCGCCGACCTGCTGGCGACGGGCGGCAGTCGAGTGGTCAGAAACGAGCGGCTGTTTCACGTCGGCCGGCTTGATGCCGACAGCGAGGGGCTATTGATCTTGACTAACGATGGCGAGTTGGCCAACAAGCTGGCCCACCCCTCGTACTTCGTGCCAAAAACATACATCGCTGAAGTAACCGGATTAGTGAGCGCCGAAACCCTGCGGAAGTTACGCCGTGGCATCACTCTCGAGGATGGACCGGTACGACCAGCCTCGGTCAAGATCACCTCGAGCGCCGCGGATCGTACCCTGATCAAGATCACATTGCAAGAGGGCCGTAATCGCATTGTGCGCCGTACGATGGAAGCGGTTGGCCATCCGGTCCGCCGGCTGTCGCGGATCGGAATCGGACCGGTTCGGCTCGGGAACTTGAAGGTCGGGGAGTACCGGGAACTGACCCGCGAAGAGCTCGGCGGGTTGCTGGACCTAACCGGTGGCTGAGTTGGCGGGGGACTGACCGTGGGTGTAGAGGAGGGCAGTGGACCGCAGAATTTTCGGACTTGAGACGGAGTATGGCGTCGCGTGCACCTCTGGCGGCACGCGACGGCTCACTCCGGACGAAGTCGCGCGCTATCTCTTCCGGCGGGTCGTGACGTGGGGACGGAGCAGCAACGTATTTCTGCGCAACGGGTCCCGGATTTACCTCGATGTCGGTTCCCATCCGGAGTACGCAACCGCTGAGTGCGACGATCTGGTCCAGCTCATCAACCACGACCGTGCCGGGGAGCGGATCCTCGAGGATCTCATCGTTGACGCCGAACACCGGCTGGCGAGTGAGGGCATCACCGGCGACATCTACCTGTTCAAAAACAACACCGACAGTCATGGCAACTCCTATGGCTGCCATGAGAACTACTTGAT
>JBKPEY010000044.1:0-1538 GCA_046744405.1 Actinomycetota bacterium | reverse complement strand
TACGTGGTTGATGGCGTGCTCGTTCCATAGGTGCTCGCGATGGCGGCGGTAGATCATCAGGAGCACTCGCTCCAGTAACCCGATGACTCGGTCGCCGAGCTGGGTGCCGAGCTCGATCAATTGCCGCTCGTCCAGTCCTTTCGCGCGGAGACGGCGCTCAATGTTGGCCTCGTAGTAATCTGCCTCGGCCTTGGCGATGCGGCGCAGGCTGTCGGCGTATACGGCTAACAATCGCAGCGTTGCGTCGTCGCCTACTCCGGCACCCCGGAACACCCCTGCCATGTCCAGCATGGTCGCGTCGTCCTCGCCGGCTCGATCACTTGGCTCTGGAGGGGCGAAGCCGAGCGATTGGTGGAGCGCCTGCACGAAGCTCATCGGCACTTCGCGCTCGGCGGCGAGCTGCTCGTAGGAACGGTCCAGGCGTTCGGGCAAATCCATCACCGGAGCATCCAGGAACGCCAGCGACAGCGCGCCCTTATCGATCAGCGCAAGGACCGTCTCGACAGAGAGTCCCGCTGCCGTCCACGACCACAGCAGCCTTGCCCGCCGGACCGCCGCTCCGGATGCCAACCCACCCTCCTCGCCGGGAAGTGCGCCGGCCGCAACCAGCTGTCGCACAAAGCCTTCGGGGATGTTTGCCCGCTCGGCCACTTCTTGGATGCGGTCAGACACCTCAACTCCTGCGTCCTCGATTGCCTCCATCATTGCTGCCCAAACCTGATCCTCGAGCGGCACCGTCTGCTCGGGAGAATGAGGCTTTCGTCTGAGCGCCCGTCGACGGATTGGCATCTGGGCGCTTCTGCCTCGAGTCCGAACGCGGTCTACACCGCGTTCCGCCCGTCAACTGCTCGGGTCGTACTGGAAGGCACGCACCTCCCGCGCGCATCGACACACGACCGCGATGTTCCCGGCCCATTCTTATGCCGCATCCCCCGAGGGCAGCTCCAGCACCGTATATCCGCGCTCAGCGTGACCGCAGCCCGTCGCTCAACCAGGCCCGCCGATGGATACCATGCCGTGGACCAGCGACGGCGCCACAGAGTCGCTGATGCGCTCTTGACCGCGCTGCTCCGCTGGTAGGTCGCGACGACTAGCATCCACGCCCTCTTGGGCTGACCAGTGGAAGGTGAGGGACCGATGGAGTACTGCCTGCTCGGCCCGACCGGTGTGAAGGTGTCGAAGATCTGTCTGGGCACGGCCACATTCGGTGTCGCACCCGACGCGCAGGAGGCCGAGCGCGTGGTTGGCGCGGCGCTCGATGCCGGCATCAACTTCTTCGACACCGCCAACGTGTACGGGGCGTCGCCGACCTTTGACCGGCCGGGCGCTCCGCCAGCCGCCGAACGCGAACCCGCCGAACAGATCCTCGGCCGCGCGCTGGCCGGTCGACGCGACGCCGTGGTGATCGCGACCAAATCCGGTGAGCGTCGCTTCGACTCGGCCGCCGGGCTTTCACGCCGATACATCATCCAGCAGGTCGAACAGAGCCTGCGCCGCCTCGACACCGACTACATCGACCTGTACTACGCGCATTTCCC
>JBKPEY010000253.1:0-5635 GCA_046744405.1 Actinomycetota bacterium | reverse complement strand
TGCGGATGGGCGTTGACGTCGTTGGGAGCTCCGTGGGTCGCCCATCGGGTATGCCCGATGCCGAGATTGCTGAGCGGTAGCTGCTCCTCGGCGAGCAGCTTCTCCAAGTTGCCCAGCTTGCCGGCTCTCTTTGCGACGTACAACTTCTCATCAGAGACGATTGCGACCCCCGCCGAGTCATAACCGCGATACTCCAGACGGCGCAGACCCTCGACTACGACATCCAGCGCCGCCTTGCCCCCGACGTATCCGACGATTCCACACATAGCCGCCAACCCTACCTTTCAAGGGCCTGTTCGCTTGGCTTGTCAGCGATACGTTAGGCACGATGTCAGCCAATTCTTGGTTCGACATTAGATTTCTGCCTATGCCGGACGATGCTGAACTCCGCGGAGCGTATGTGGAGCGAAGTCGGGCAGATTGGGCGGAGCTCGCCGAACACGTGCCCATTCCGGTCGACGAGGCGACGCTGGAAAAGATCCGCGGTCTAGGTGATCCGACCAGCATGCTGGATGTTCGAGAGGTATATCTGCCGCTCACCCGCCTGCTGAGCCGCTATTTTTTGCATACCAGCGAGCTGCATAACTCCACGAACGAGTTTCTTCAGCTATCGGTGGAGCGGACACCGTTTGTGATCGGCATCGCCGGGTCCGTCGCCGTCGGAAAGTCCACAACAGCTCGGCTATTGCGTGAGCTGCTGGCTGCCTGGCCGGACCACCCACGGGTGAGCCTGGTGACGACAGATGGCTTCCTATTGCCCAATGCCGAGCTCGAACGCCGGGGCCTGCTGCATCGCAAGGGCTTTCCCGAGTCCTACGATCGGCGCGCCTTGCTGGGCTTCGTGATCGATGTCAAGTCGGGCCAAGAAGAAGTGCTGGCGCCGGTTTACAGCCATCTGACCTACGACATCGTGCCCGACGCTCAGGTAAGGGTGCGGCGGCCCGACATCTTGATCTTGGAAGGCCTGAATGTATTGCAGCCCGCGCGGCAGCGCCCCGACGGCACAACCGGGCTTGCCGTCAGCGACTTCTTCGACTTCTCGGTCTACGTCGATGCCGATGCAGAGGATGTGCGCGACTGGTACGTGAGCCGCTTCCTATCGCTGCGGGACACCGCGTTCCGCGATCCACGGTCGTATTTCACCCGCTACGGAAACCTCACCACGAACGAAGCGATCCGACAGGCGTGCCACTTGTGGGACACCATCAATGGACCCAACCTGGCGACCAACATCCTCCCGACGAAGGGTCGCGCGACTGTGATCCTGCGCAAGGATCGTGATCACTCGGTGCAGTGGGTGCGAATCCGCAAGGTCTGATTCACCATATTCGTGGCCTTGGGTGGGCTGGCGCCTCCACATCGGAATCCCGACGGAGCGTCAGAGCCATGGCCAGCGCAGGTCCCGAGTACCGTCGGCACATGACCACCGAGTACTACACGGCGTCGGACAAAGTACGGATTGGAGCCGGCACAGCCCTCAAGTTTGGCTTCTTCGCCGCCTTCGGAGTGTTCTTGTTCTATGTGATCTTGTCCGTCTTGTTGGGCGCTGTGGCGCTGCTGCTAGCGGCAGTGGGCGCATTTCCCAATCTCAACAATCTGCTGCCACCGTGGGGCTAGAGCGCCAGTGAGGTCTTGACCACATCAGCCAGGCGGTGCGCGACGCCGTTCGCCGTCTCATAAGTTTCAGCCTCAACCATGACCCGAACCAGCGACTCGGTGCCGGACGGGCGCAACAAGACCCGACCTGAATCCCCGAGCTCAGCCTGAGCCTTGGATACCGCCGCAGTGAGTTCAGGGTCGGTCGCTGTGCGACTCTTATCTACATCGGGCACATTGATCAACACTTGAGGCAACCTGGTCATCACCGAAGCCAACTGAGCAAGGGATTGACCGGAGGTCGCCATCCGGTTCATCAAATGCAGCGCGGTCAGTACGCCGTCGCCGGTCGTGGCGTGCTCCAGCATCACGATGTGGCCGGACTGCTCGCCGCCGAGACTGAAACCGCCGGCCTTCATCGCCTCCAACACGTAGCGATCTCCGACCTTGGCCTGCTGGACGGTAATCCCAGCGCCGCGCATTGCGTTGATCAGTCCGAGGTTGCTCATCACAGTCGCCACGATGGTGTCGTTCTTGAGCCGGCTCTGCTCGCGAAGCGCGAGCGCCAAGATCGCCAGGATTTGATCACCGTCAACGATCCTGCCGAAGGTATCCACCGCCAGACACCGGTCGGCGTCACCATCGAGGGCAATCCCGAGGTCCGCATGCTCGGCAAGCACTGCTTCTCGCAGCGAGTCCATGTGAGTTGAGCCGCAATTCTCGTTGATGTTAATACCGTCCGGCTCGGCATGGATCCGCCGGACTTTCGCCCCCTGGGCCTCAAAGGCCGCGGGCGCAGCCTGGAAGGCGGCTCCATTGGCACAGTCAACAACGACCTTGATTCCTTCGAGACTCACCGGCCTCTCCAGACTGTTAACCAAGTGGGCAACATAGTTTTCGACCAGCGACTCGTCGACACTGACACGGCCGACGCTCGGGCCAGTGGGCCGGGCCCACACCTCGGTAAGCCGTGACTCGATAGTGTCCTCGAGCTCGTCGTCGAGCTTGTTGCCGCCGCGCGCAAAGAACTTGACGCCGTTGTCCGGCATCGGGTTGTGGCTGGCGGACAGCATCACACCAAGATCGGCACTGCAGGCCTCGGTGAGAAATGCGACCCCTGGAGTCGGCAGGATGCCAAGTCGTAGCACGTTGACGCCGGCACTGGCCAAACCCGCCACAACGGCAGCCTCGAGGAACTCACCTGAAGCGCGTGGATCCCTGCCGACGAGCGCGAGCGGCGGATCGCCGGTGAATTGCCCGCCTTCGTCTAATACGTGTGCGGCCGCTACCGAAAGGCTCAACGCGAGTTCCGCGGTGAGAGCCTCATTGGCCTTGCCGCGTACCCCGTCGGTTCCGAAGAGTCGCCCCACTGATCTTTATCCGCAATTACCTCTTGCTGTACTGAGGAGCCTTCCGGGCCTTCTTCAGACCCGCCTTCTTACGTTCCTTAATGCGTGCATCGCGAGTCAGCAGGCCTGCCTTCTTCAATGCAGCACGGCTGGCTTCGGCATCGACGGCGTTGAGGGCGCGCGCGATTCCCAGCCGCAAGGCGCCGGCCTGGCCGGTGACGCCGCCGCCGTGGATGCGCGCGATGACGTCGTACGAGCCGCTGACTGAGGCCGCTGCGAACGGCTCTGAAACCAGCTGCTGGTGCACTTTGTTGGGGAAGTAGTCATTGAGAGTACGGCCGTTGATGGTCCACTGCCCGCTACCAGGGACGACACGGACCCGAGCGACCGCCTCCTTACGGCGACCCGTTGCAGCACCCGGCGCCACAACAGCTGGGCGACCAGAGGGACCGTGTGAAACCTGCGGCGTCGCCTCTGAACGGTAGGCAATTTCGCGGTCGTCCTCGAGGAACGGGGTGACCTCGTCCTCGTCGACCGGCTCGGTGGCGGTGTTAGTCACTGCGATGGTTCCTTGCTTTCCTTATTACCTATGTGTATGGCCGGCAATGAAGCTACTGCGCGATCTGGGTGATCTGGTACGGCTTCGGCTGCTGAGCGGTGTGCGGGTGCTCCGGACCGGCGTACACCTTCAGCTTCCTGATCAGCCGGCGGCTGAGCTTGTTCTTGGGAAGCATCCCCCAGACGGCAAGCTCGACGGCCTTGCGAGGGTCCCGGTCCAGCAATTCGCCGTACGGCACGGACTTGAGACCTCCAGGCCGGCCCGAGTGTCGACGGGCGAGCTTGTCGCTGCGCTTGTTCCCGGTAAGGGCGATCTTGGACGCGTTCACGACAATGACGAAGTCGCCGCCATCGACATGCGGCGCATAAGTCGGCTTGTGCTTGCCTCGCAACAGCGTCGCCGCGGTGACCGCAAGCCTGCCCAGCACAACATCGTTGGCATCGATGAGGTGCCACGACCTTGTGATGTCGCCAGGCTTGGGGCTGTAGGTGGACATAACCGGCTTCCGTTTGTGACGCGAGCGAACTCTCTGTTGTGTGAACGAACTTTGTCGCATCCAACACTGAATCCGGGCGCGCGGAGACTGCACGCGTTGACGCAACAGCCGACCAGATTACCTGCGCTGGATGCCGCCGGTCAAAAGCCGGATTGTCAGGGCCCGCTGGAAGTATTCCTCAGACCAGGATGAGGGCCGAGGACCTCCCACTAATAGATCCATTAATAGAGAGGACGTGCGATGCTGCGCGGTTTCACCACAGTGAACTATTGGGCCGATGACGTCGAGGCAGCTCGGGACTGGTACGCACAGGTCCTTGAGACCAAGCCCTACTTTCAGCGCCCCAAGGAAGGACCACCCGCCTATGTGGAGTTTCGTGTTGGCCCTGACGAGGATGAGCTTGGCTTGATCGACCGCCGATACGCGCCACCTGGCGCCTCGGCTGATCCTAGTGGCGCGATCATGCACTGGCAGGTTGACAACGTCTCAGCCACTGTTGCCCGGCTGCTCGAGCTCGGGGCGACCGAATACCAACCGGTCACCGAACGAGAAGCTGGGTTCGTCACGGGCTCAGTCGTGGATCCGTTCGGCAACATCCTCGGCCTGATGTATAGCCCACACTTCGTGGCGATGCACCAGCCTCGGTAACGCGTCACCGGCTGGTTAGGTTTTTCGATCGTGACCACGCTGCGCAGCTTCTGCGGCAGCCTGTTCAAGCCGTAAGCGATAGCTCGCCCACTCTTGCGCGGTTTGATCGGGGAGGTTCCCGTTGTTGTCGCCGGCATCGCCGTCAGTGAGTTCGCGGATGATGTCGGCATGGCCGGCATGCCGAGCGATCTCGACCGTGACATGCACCATGATCTGTTGCAAGGTGACCTGCTCTCGCTCGGGCGGCCACCATGGGACTCGTCCCGGCGAGTCGAGCGCGAGCGCCTCGATGGTGGCATCCGCGTGTGCTGCCGCCCGCAGGTACAGCGAAACGATCTCATCCCGTGATTCCTGCGCCGTTGCCCACATGTCAGCGTTGATCTCGGCATCCTCGTCCAACCACAGCAGCGGGATGTTTGACGGACGATCGAATACCTCACCGAAGTAACCCAGCTCGACGATGGCCACATGTTTGACGAGTCCGAGCAGATTTGTGCCAGTTGGCGTCATCGGCCATCGCACCTCACGCTCCCCGACGCCGTCCAACTTGGCCAACAGCGCCTGGCGTTGCTTGTTCAGATAACCATGAATGATCCGCTTCGCGTCCATCCGGCGAATCTAATGCTGCGATTCTTGTCCAGCGAAGGCGCTTTCCCTCTGCGAGCGACGACGACGGCGGCGGATCCAAAGCGCGATGCGCGAGCAGCTGCAATGAAATTGCCAGTGGCCGAAATCATATGGTCCCCGACTATTCAGCCTCACAGACCACGCGTAGGTTGTGCGCATGACGGATACGCCCACCGTTGAGCCCCAAAAGGACATGGACACCGTTGAACCCCAAAAGGCTGATTCCCTGAGCATTCGCGACAACCGTACGGGCCAGGAGTACGAGATCGCGATCGCAGACGGAACGATCCACGCTACCGACCTCAGGCAGATCACGGTTGACGGGGGACCAGGGCTGGCGAGCTACGATCCCGGGTTCCT
>JBKPEY010000150.1:0-1337 GCA_046744405.1 Actinomycetota bacterium | reverse complement strand
GATCCGGGAGTCGCTGCAGGCCGCTGAATGGTGGCAGTGGCGAGTCGGAGCCAAGTTCGGCGGCGAGGACCCGCAGCGTGGTCTGGCTTACTACTCCAGCCGGCATGCTTTCGACCCTAGTCAGGATCAGGACGGTGCCTCGGGCAGTCTGGAGAGGTGGCCGCAGGACCGGAAACTCCCGCCTGGTGGATTCTGCACGTCGACATGGATTCCTTCCTGGCGGCGGTCGAAGTCCGTCGACGACCGGAACTGCGTGGGCGTCCGGTTGTGGTTGGTGGTGACGGCGATCCCACCCGGCCCCGGCAAGTGGTCGCCACCGCTTCGTACGAGGCAAGGGCATACGGCGTGCGTTCCGGAATGCCGATGCAACGTGCACTTCGTAAGTGCCCGAATGCGGTGTTCTTGCCCAGTGATCATGTGGCTTACGACGCAGCCTCGGCGGAGGTCATGGAGGTGTTGCGCAGCTTCGGGCACCCGGTCGAGGTGTGGGGCTGGGATGAAGCGTTTCTCGGGGCTCGGTGCGAGGTCCCTGAAGAACTGGGCAGCGCAGTCCGCAGTGCCGTTCACGATCGCACCCGTTTGACGTGCGCCGTGGGCATCGGTGACACCAAGGAGCGAGCCAAAATGGCAACAAGCTTTGCGAAGACGTCGCCAGAACACATCTATCGCCTGGACTCCAGCAACTGGATGAGCACCATGGGGGAGCGGGATGTGATCGAGCTGTGGGGGATAGGCAGTCGGACGGCGGCCAGGCTCGCCGCCCACGATCTACGCACAGTTACTGATCTTGCGCTCGCCGACAGGGAGGATCTGGCTGCCTGGTTCGGACCGACCACCGGGCCTTATTTGCGGAGACTGGCCCGTGGTGGCGGGTCCCGGACGATCACAACGGAGCCGTGGCTAGCCCGCTCGAAGAGCCGCCAAGTGACCTTCCCAAGTGATCTCACTGAGGCTGACCTCATTGCCGATCGCGTCGCGGCGATGGCCCGCGAACTCAGCGCAGAGGTCAGCGCCGATGGTCGGCTCGTGACGCATGTGGGTGTCACGGTACGGACTCGGACCTTCTTCACCCAAGTCAAAACCGGCAAGCTACCGGAGGCGACGACCGATCCAGACATCGTCGAGGCGGGGGCTCGGCGAGTGTTGGCACGCTTTGAGATCACCCGTCCGGTACGTCTGCTCGGCGTGCGGCTTGATCTTCTTACACCTACCGGGCAATGATCATTTTCTTAGAAGGGCAGCTGGCAGAACCCTCCTCGGCGAGCGTCTGAGAAACTGCTGGCAAATCGCACATTGCGCGGCATCGTGGTTGCAATTCATCAGCACTTCCTTGCCAT
>JBKPEY010000134.1:0-4046 GCA_046744405.1 Actinomycetota bacterium | reverse complement strand
GGGCTGCGCTCAGCTGTTGCTTGATGCGATTGCTGATCTGGCCTCTCAACGCCAGGACCGGCGTTTAGTGCTCGAAGTAAGTGAGTCGAACCTCCGCGCCGCCAGCTGCTACCGATCCTATGGATTCGTCGAGACCGGTCGACGGCGCGCCATGGAGCGTGATCCGACGATCATCGAGATCGAACTCAGATATCTGCTTGGCGACTGAGTCAAGATCGTCGGTGAGGGCGCTTATGGTGTCGGTGTGCCTGCAACGCCGATGCGCTCCGGAGTCTCACCCGACGCCCTGCTGGATGATCTGGACCCCGAGCAGCGCCAGGTTGCGATGGCGCTCACCGGGCCTGTCGCAGTCATCGCCGGAGCCGGAACTGGCAAAACCCGCGCCATCACCTATCGGATCGCTTATGGAGTCGCCAGTGGGACCTACAACCCGACGTCGGTGCTAGCGGTAACCTTCACGACCCGCGCGGCCGGCGAACTCCGAGCCCGACTGCAGCAGCTGGGCGCGTACGGTGTGCAGGCTCGTACATTCCATTCCGCGGCGCTGCGGCAGGCGCAGTACTTTTGGCCGCGTGTCTACGGCGGCGAGCTGCCGCAGGTGCTGGACAACCGGATGGGTCTGGTCGCTGAGGCGGCTAACCGGCTCAGGGTCAGGATCGACACACCTGGCCTGCGCGATCTCGTCTCTGAGATCTCCTGGGCAAAAGTGAGCAATGTCAGCGCTGAGGACTATCCGCGGTTGGCCGCGCAGCACAACCGCCAGCTCGCGTCCTACGATCCCGAGACCGTCGCGCGGGTCTTCACGGCGTACGAGAAGGCCAAGCGGGACCGTACCCGCATCGACTTCGAAGACATCTTGCTGTGTGCTGCGGCGCTGATGTCTGAGCATCCGGAGATCGCGGACACGATCCGCCGGACATACCGGCATCTGGTTGTCGATGAGTATCAAGACGTCAGCCCGCTGCAGGAGGCGCTGCTCAATCTCTGGCGGGGCGACCGGGCCGAGTTATGCGTTGTCGGCGATCCGGCGCAAACGATCCATTCCTTCGCCGGTGCGAAGGCTGGTTACCTCACCGGGTTCGGCCAACGATTCCCAGATGCCACAGTGATCCGGCTGGTCCGCGACTACCGTTCAACCCCGCAGGTCGTCCGCTGTGCAAACGTGATCATGGATGCGCCGAACGGCGACGGTGCAATGCGACGTGGCTTCCGGCCGGTCACCTTGCAGGCGCAGCAGCCAGCCGGACCGGAGGTGGAGTTCGGCGAATCACCGGATGAGTCGAGCGAGTCGGCGGCGGTCGCTGACTGGATCGCACAGCAAGCCGCTGCCGGTGTCGCTTTTCGCGACATGGCGGTGCTCTTCCGGATCAACGCTCAGTCGCCTCCCGTCGAACAGGCGTTGGCCGATCGCAACATTCCCTATCTGGTGCGCGGCGGCGAGCGCTTCTACGAGCGGCCGGAGGTGCGCCAGGCATTGCTTACTCTGCGAACCAACGCCCGCGCAATGAGCGGCTCGGAGCACGGCAGCGCGGCGGTGGAGCAAATGAAAGACGTTCTCACCGCTCTCGGCTGGACCGACCAACCGCCGGAAGGTGGCGGTGCGTTGCGGGAACGCTGGGAGTCGCTGGCCGCACTGCTGAGCGTGGCAGAGGACCTGCAGGCTGAGGCCGACGCCCTCGCTTCAGCTGAAGGCCCTCGGGAGCCTCTTACCTTGCAGGCAGTCTCAGCAGAGCTCGACCGTCGCGCTGAGGCGCAACACGTCCCAGCCGCCCAAGGTGTCACCGTTAGCACCCTGCACTCAGCAAAGGGCTTGGAGTGGGACGCCGTTGCACTGCTGGGGATTCATGAGGGATCCCTGCCATTCGTCCTCGCCACCTCCGCTGAGCAGATCAGCGAGGAACAACGGTTGCTGTACGTCGGTGTCACGCGTGCTCGGCGACTGCTTCGGATCTCCTGGTCGAGAACCCGCAACGGCAACGGCCAAGCGCGTTCGCCGTCACGCTTCCTACAGCCCGTGCTGCCCGAAGCGCTGAGGGCACCAGCCAACCCGCAGCGATCCCGCCGGCGTAACCGCCAGTCGGCGCTGTCATTGCATTGCCGGTCCTGTGGTCGATCACTTACCGAGGCAGCGGAACGCAAGATCGGCCGACATGTGGGTTGTCCGGCGACCTTCGACGAGCACACTATGGCGCTGCTCCGGGAGTGGCGGCGCCAAGAGGCCGCCGAGCAGAAACTGCCGGCCTACTGCGTGTTCACAGACGCGACGTTGATCGCCATCGCCGAAGCGCGACCCCGCAGCATGGTGGATTTGATCAAAGTGCAAGGCCTGGGTCATACCAAGGCTGACAAGTACGGCGAGCACGTCTTGGCAATCGTTGCGACCGAGGCCGACCGCGCGAAATCATCTTCATAATTGATCGACCCGAACTCCAAAAAGTATTTGCGTCCATTTACGACGCTCCTTTAGGGTTGATGAGGACCATAATGCTCGCCCGAGCACAAGGCCACCCATCGCCAGCCTGAACGCCTGAGAGGAGGAGCGCGGTGGACAGCAATCGAAGCAGCGGCGTACCCACAGTTGTGCTGGCCATGCCCGAACTCCAGTCCTCGCGGGTGCTTATGCCGGACATGCCAGCCGTCGGGAACCTCTCCCTCGGCAAGCCGCATGCCCTGCTCCGCCATCCAATGACAAACGTGGGCCGGTGGCGTGGCACGGGTGAAGTCTGCCCTCAGAGCACAGCTACGGCGGCCGCAGTCCAAGGCGGACGTATCGCCGGATCCGGCGCGTACGACGTCACCGATAGCAAGTTTTCGACCAGCATGGGACCACCTTCCTGTAGTCCGCCGGTGTAACCGCACCGACCGCCTCCAGGGCCGTGGCTCCCAGAACCGGGAATCACGGCCTTCGTGTTTCCCGGCCAGATTCGAGGAGCCCAACGTCCACTCAACTGGGCCAGGGCACCTCACGATCAGAAAAGTAGGCCGACATGTATGACGCAGGAGGTGGCCCGATGGTCGTTCCCAGGAGGGGGCGTTTGGGCGTCGCCGAGCTGCCCTGCCGATTGGTGGATCCGGATCTGTTCTTCGCCGAGACGCCCGCCGATGTTGAGGTTGCCAAGGGGTTGTGCCTGGACTGCCCCATTAGGGAGGCGTGCTTGGCTGGCGCGTTGAAGCGGCGTGAGCCCTGGGGAGTCTGGGGCGGCGAGCTGTTTGTCGCCGGTGCAGTGGTGGCACACAAGCGGCCGAGGGGTCGTCCGCGGAAGTACCCAGTCGCTGAGCCGTTCGTTCCAGCGGCGAAGGATGAGGCTGCGGCATGATTCCCGCCGGGACGCGTCGACGCAAGAAATTACGGCGATTCTCCCGTAACGCTGGTCTATGTGCCGATAGCATCTGCGATGTTTCAGAGCTGCTGGCGCATGTCGCTAGCAGCTCTGAAGCGGCTTACACCATCAATTTGCGGCACAGTTTTGAGGCTCCCCTTCGGGTCGACAGTGGAGTCCTGGCTACCCCAAGCCAAGCGCGTGCCCGCGACCTAGCCCCCACGCTGTGCCGCGCATTGATGGTGTAAGCCGCTCGCGGCTGAAAAGGGGACCGCATCATCTATCAAACGGGGAAACCTCGGCATAGCCGGGAAGAAATTCCTCAAGTACCTCGCCGAACGCTGCTTTCGCATTCAGCTGGGAGAGCACGGCCAAACCCCCGAGCCAGACCCGGTGGATGAGGAGATAGCTGGGTGGGAGATTCAGTTTCATCGCCACCCCGCCTGAAGCGTGAGGGTCACGTATCCGGATGAACTGCTCCCGCATCCAATTGCGATTGAACTGAAACTGCGACACCGCGGCAGGCTCGACGAACGGACTCAGGTAGTCCAGCAGATCTTCTGCGTCAATATCTGATGCAACGAAGCCTTCCTCACGCAACCCCTGCGCTACCTGATGAGCGTCACCCTGCTGAGCGATCCTCAGAATCCGGCCCATGGCTGATGGCAGGCCGTCCGGGAACCGAGCCACTAGCCCGAAATCCACGACACCGAGCCGGCCATCCTT